>JAJUGC010000165.1 GCA_029268325.1 Gammaproteobacteria bacterium
CTGCTCCCGTAAGGAGCTGGCGGCCAGAAACGGGCGGCACACCGAGGCCTGCCTACGCCAGGAGATTGACCAAGAGCATCCGCTAGCCATCCGGTTTCGGGTCCGCAGCGGCCAGCTCTGCCTGAAAGACCGGATCCAGGGCCCCTTGGAATTTAGCCTGCAGACTGACAAAGATGACTTTGTCCTGAAACGCAAGGAGGGCTTCTACGCCTACCAGCTTGCCGTGGTGGTAGACGATGCGGCCCAAGGAATCACCCATGTGGTGCGGGGCTGCGACCTGATCGATTCGCTCCCCTGGCAATACTCCTTACAGATCGCCCTAAACCTGCCCCACCCCAGCTATGCCCATGTCCCGGTTATCACCAACCTGCAGGGCCAGAAGCTGAGCAAACAAAACCACTCACCCGCCCTGGATAACCGCCAGGCCAGCGCTAACCTGCACAAGGCATTACGTGCCCTGGAACTGCCTGTTCCTCCAGATCTCAAAGGCGCTCCGCCCGCAGAGCTGCTGCACTGGGCCGTGCCCTTGTGGAACCCGGCCCGGCTCCAAGCCTGCCGGTGCATCAGCGAAGCCAGGCTGGCCACAACAGCCCCCTCCCCTGCCGAGTAAACCTGCGCAGCAAAGTAAACCTACTGGGCAAAATAGCCGCTGTTTTGCCCGAGGGCTCCTGGCCGGTTAACATGATGTTTCTTCGACGGCCGCTAGGCTGGAGGTTTAAAAGGAAGCCCATGTATATCTATCGTCTCGTCTTCCTGCTGGTGCTTGGCATCTATATGTTCTCGCCGGTCATCATCGACTGGTGGATCACACCGGGGAGTGCCTGGTATCGGCCCTACCTGATCTGGGCCGTGCTGATCGCCCTGTCTATTTGGCTTGAGAGTCGTCGAGGCCCCCATGAGTTTTAGCAGTCTGCAACTGTTCCTGCTGGGAGTGGGGTATCTGGCCCTTCTGTTCGGGATGGCCTGGATTGCCGAACGGGGCTTTGTCTCCAAGCGCCTGCTGCGCCACCCGGTCACCTATGTATTGTCCTTGGGGGTCTATGCCAGCGCCTGGGCCTTCTATGGCTCTGTCGGCCTTGCCTATGAATATGGCTATGGCTTTTTGTCCTATTACCTGGGCATCAGCGGTGCCTTCCTGTTAGCCCCGGTCCTGCTCGCCCCGGTGCTGCGTATCACCAAGGCTTACCAGCTGGGCTCCATTGCCGATCTGTTCACCTTCCGCTACCGCAGCCAGTGGGCCGGTACCCTCACCACTGTGTTCATGCTGCTGAGCATGCTGTCGTTACTGGCCCTCCAGATCAAGGCCGTGACCGGCTCCATCCAAGTCCTGTCGCCCGGGGAAACCGAAAGGGTCCTGGGCTTCATTTTCTGTGGGGTGATGGTGATCTTCGCCATCCTGTTCGGCGCCCGCGAGCGCGCCCGGAACGAGCGCTACGAAGGCCTGGTCTTTGCCGTCGCCTTTGAGGCCTTGGTCAAGCTCACCCTGTTTCTCATCATTGGCGGCTATGCCCTGTTTTCCATTTTCGGCGGCTTCGACGGACTCAACCAGTGGCTCCAAGAAAGCGCCCCCCAGATCAGCGCACTAGAGCAACGTATGGAGGAAAACACCTGGCGCGCCTTGCTGCTCGTGTTTTTTGCCTCCGCCCTGGTCATGCCCCATATGTTCCACATGACCTTTACGGAAAACACCAATCCCAAAGCGCTCTTCAAAGCGAGCTGGGGCCTGCCCCTGTATTTGCTGATCATGGCCTTGCCGGTGCCCATCATCCTGTGGGCCGGCATCAAAACCGGCACCCCGACTTCTCCGGAAATGTTTACCGTGGGCATCGGGCTGTTCAATGACGCGCCCTGGGTGGGCCTGCTCTCTTTTGTGGGCGGCCTGTCAGCCGCCAGCGGCCTGATCATTGTGGTGACACTGGCTTTATCCTCGATGATCCTCAACCACCTGATCCTGCCCATTTACCAGCCCCTGGCCCGGGACAACATCTATGGCTGGCTGAAGTGGGTCAAACGGATTCTGATCGTTGCCATCATTTTCTCGGGCTATCTCTTCTATACCTTTGTCGACGAGCGGGTTTCCCTGTCGGTCTTGGGAGTCCTGTCCTTTGTCGCCACCCTTCAGTTTTTCCCGGGCATCCTGGCCCTGATCTATTGGCCCCCGGGTAACCGGATCGCTTTTATCTGCGGTGTCTGTGCCGGCATGTTCATCTGGTTCTTTGCCATGCTGCTTCCGCTGGTCTTTCACATCGACGTTATTGGGCTGTCTCCCTGGGGCGAGTACTACCAACTCAACGAAGGCGACTCCCATTTCTACACCATGGCCTCCTTGAGCCTGAACGTGGCGGTGTTCGCCATCGTCTCCCTGCTGACGCCCACGTCCCAGGCAGAGCAGGCGGCAGCCCAGTCCTGCAGCGCTGAAACCCTGGTTCGGCCGGCCCGCCACGAACTGGTCGCCAACTCCTCGGAAGAGTTCAAGCTGGCCCTGGCCGCCCCGCTCGGGCGCCAGACAGCGGAGAAGGAAGTGAACCGGGCGTTGCGGCAACTGGAGCTTCCCAATGTGGAGTTCCGTCCCTATGCCCTGCGGCGCCTGCGGGATCAGATCGAGGCCAACCTATCCGGCCTGCTGGGCCCGTCCATTGCCCAGGACATCGTCAAGCGCTACCTGGAGTTCAAATCCGACGCCCGCTCCACCGACATCCACTTTGTCGAAAGCCGTCTGGAAGCCTACCAGTCCAGGCTCACCGGCCTGGCCGCCGAGCTGGACGCCCTGCGCCGCTACCACCGGCAGACCCTTCAGAGCCTGCCCATCGGCGCCTGCTCCTTGGGCGACAACCTGGAAATCCTGATGTGGAATACGGCCATGGAGGGACTGACAGGCATCCCGGCCAAAGATGTAATCGGCTCCCATATCAGCGCCATCGCCCTGCCCTGGGCCACCCTCTTGCACAGCTTTGCCCAGGACGAGCAGATGCACCTCTACAAGCACCGGGTCGACATTGCGGGCCGCCCCCACTGGTTCAGCCTGCACAAGGCCAACATTGAAGGCAATGAGCAGTCCCTGGAAAGCGGACAGGTGATCCTCATCGAAGACCAAACCGAGCTGCAAATGCTGGAGGACGAGCTGATCCACAGTGAGCGCCTGGCCTCGATCGGGCGCCTGGCAGCAGGGGTGGCCCATGAGATCGGCAACCCCATCACCGGCATCGCTTGCCTGACCCAAAACCTCAAGCTGATGACCCAGGAGCGGGAAGTATTGGAAAGCGCCAGTCAGATTCTGGAGCAGACCAAACGGGTGTCCCGTATCCTGCAGACCCTGATGAACTTCTCCCGGGCCGGGAACCATTCCCAACTCCAGGTGCACGAGCCGGCCAATATCAGACGCTGCGTGAATGAGGCCATCAGCCTGCTATCCCTGAGCGACAAGGAAAAGCAACTGGAGTTCATCAATGAGTGCGACGAAGATGTCATCGTGATGGGCGATGAACAACGCCTGCTCCAAGTCTTTGTGAACCTGCTCAGTAATGCCCGGGATGCCTCGCCGGAACACGGCCGGGTCATTATCCGCGGCCACATGTCCGACTATACGGCCAAAATTGAGGTCATCGACGAAGGATGCGGTATCGCCAAAGACCAGCTCGACCACCTGTTCGAGCCCTTCTACACCACCAAAGGCCCCGACAAAGGCACTGGCCTTGGCCTCGCCCTGGTCTATAGCATCATTGAAGAACACTACGGACACATCCAGATTACCAGCCCCGCCGATCCTCTGACCGGGCGTGGCGCCAAGGTGAGCATTGAGTTACCCTCCCAATACTCAGATGCCAAACCACAGAGTCAACATCGTACGGAAGCCTCATGAGTCATCATATTCTGGTAGTTGAAGACGAAGCCATTATCCGCTCGGCCCTGCGCCGGCTCCTGGAGCACAATGCCTATCAAGTCAGTGAGGCCGGAGCTGTGGATGAGGCGGTGGCCCAATACGATCTTACCCAATTCGACCTGATCATTTCCGACCTGCGCCTGCCCGGCCAGCCGGGTACCGAGCTGATCAAGCTGGCACGGCCCACCCCGGTTCTGATCATGACCAGCTACGCCAGCCTGCGTTCCGCGGTCGACTCCATGAAACTGGGTGCGGTGGATTACATCGCTAAGCCTTTTGACCATGACGAGATGCTGGCGGCAGTGCGGCATATTCTCAGCGCCCACGCCAAGGAAGCCGTAAAGCAACCCAACGCCACGGAAACTGGACGCAAAGCCGTCGCCGATATCCGTGAGATCATGTATGGCGAATGTGCGGAAATGCGCAAGCTGTTCGACCTGATCAGCAAAGTCGCCCCCACGTCCACCACGGTCATGATCCAAGGGGAGTCCGGTACCGGTAAGGAACTGGCAGCCCGCGCCCTGCACGCCTTGAGCCCGCGCAAGGATGGCCCGTTGATCTGTGTTAACTGTGCCGCCATTCCGGAATCCCTGATTGAATCAGAACTGTTTGGTCACGAAAAGGGCGCCTTTACCGGCGCGGTGACCGCCCGCAACGGCCTCATTGAAGCGGCCGATGGCGGCACCCTGTTTCTGGACGAGATTGGCGAGCTGCCCCTGGAAGCCCAGGCTCGTTTGTTGCGCGTCCTGCAAGAAAGTGAAATTCGCCGGGTGGGCTCGACCCAGTCCCGCAAAGTGGATATCCGCCTGGTCACTGCGACCCACCGTAACCTGCGGGCCATGAGCAAGGTGGGCGAGTTCCGTGAAGACCTTTACTATCGCCTCAACGTTATGCAACTCAATATTCCGCCGCTCCGTGACCGGGGCGAGGATATCGTGGGGTTGGCCCATCTGCTGCTCCAGCGGCTTAGCAAGCAAATGGACAAGGGGGAACTCCAATTCGCCCCCGAAGCACTGGATCTAATCCGGCGCCATCGCTGGCCGGGTAACGTCCGGGAGCTTGAGAACGCGATTGAACGGGCCGTCATTCTGACGGATGGCAACACCATCACGCCGGATCTGCTGGGCATCGAGACCGAGACGGACGACTTTGACGATATCCCCCAAGGACTGGCATCCATGGAGCACGCCGCCAGCCCGAAGCAGACGGAAAAAACCAAAGACCTATCCCTGGAAGACTATTTCCAACACTTTGTCTTGGAAAACCAGGACAAGATGAGCGAAACCGAACTGGCCCGCAAGCTCGGTATCAGCCGCAAGAGCCTTTGGGAAAGACGACAACGTTTGGGCATTCCCCGCCGCAAGTAGCTGGTGTATGGATTGGTGATGCCTCCTAGCTCACCACGCCGGATCAGATCACACAGCAACGCACACAAGCGGTCCAGCCGGGGCGAACACCAGTCCGCCCCACACTCCCCTCAACAGGCCTTTGCCGATCTTGCTAAAGAAGGATGATTGCCCAGACCAGGGCGATCAAAGACAAGGACAGGAACTGGGCTGCACTGCCCATATCCTTGGCACGCTTTGCCAGCGGATGAAGCTCCAGGGAGATGCGGTCCACCGTCGCCTCGATTGCCGAGTTCAAAATCTCCACAATCAGGCCAAGAAAGACCACGGCCACCAAGACAGCCCGCTCGACCCGGCTGACATCCAGCCAAAAGGCGATGGGAATCAAGACCAAATTGAGCAGGACCAATTGCCGGAAGGCCGCCTCGCCGGTGAACGCGGCTTTCAGTCCCGCCATTGAATAGCCCGTGGCGTTCA
>JAJUGC010000166.1 GCA_029268325.1 Gammaproteobacteria bacterium
CATTACCGACCAGGAATTGGGCGTGCCCGCGATGGCGACAAAGATCGCGAACATGAAATCCCCCATCTTCAGATCCATGGCCTTGGCCAGACCCTTGATGTCCGCGAAGATGTTTTCCTTGCTCCAGTGGCGTTGGGCTTCAAGCTTCCAGAGGGTGAACTGGAGTACCCGTTTCACCTGCCCCTCATCCAGCTTGTTATGGGCAAAGTCATCCGCTGACAGCGGCAGCATGCCCGAGAACATGAAGGACGCCATGGGTGCCACGTCAGAGAACACCTCCGCCCTGCCCTTCACATGGGGCACCAGGTCCCGCAGTGCGCTCTCGTTGAACCACCACTGGCGCAGCCGCTCAACGAACTGATCATCCGACAGGTTTTCCCGCAGCCAAAGGCCGTTCAGCCAGCGCAGCTTTTCGATATCAAACACCGGACCGCCGAGGGACACCCGGCTGATATCGAACTCTTTGATCATTTCATCCAGCGAGAACTTCTCACGCTCGTCCGGCATGGACCAGCCCATGCGGCCAAGATAGTTGGTCACCGCCTCCGGCAGGAAGCCCATGCGCTCGTAGAAGTTAATAGATGTGGGGTTCTTCCGCTTGGAAAGTTTGCTCTTGTCCGGGTTGCGCAGCAGCGGCAGGTGACACAGCACCGGCATATCCCAGCCGAAGTATTCGTACAGCAGCTTGTGCTTGGGCGCCGAGTTGATCCATTCCTCGCCCCGCAGCACATGGGTAATGCCCATCAGGTGGTCATCCACCACGTTTGCCAGGTGGTAGGTGGGCATACCGTCGGATTTCAGCAGGATCTGGCAGTCCACCTGGGACCAGTCAATTTCAATCACACCACGGAGCAGGTCATCAATGCGACAGACGCCCTCATCCGGCACCTTCATGCGGATAACGTAAGGCTCGCCGGCGGCCAGGCGGCGCTGAACTTCTTCCTCTGGCAGCTCCAGATCGCCTTTGATGCCGGTGTTCTCGCCCCGGGCCTTGCGCTCCTCGCGGATGGCATCAAGCTCTTCCGGCGTACGGAAGCAGTAGAAGGCGTGACCTTTCTCCACCAGCTCCATGGCGTACTGACGGTAGGAGTCCTTACGTTCTGACTGTCGATAAGGACCATGGGGGCCACCCACATCCGGTCCTTCGTCCCACTCCAGGCCAAGCCAGCGCAAAGCCTTGAGGATATCCTGCTCGGATTCCGCCGTGCTTCGGGCCTGGTCGGTGTCTTCAATACGAAGAATAAACTGGCCGCCGTGCTGGCGGGCGAAACAGAGGTTGAACAGGGCTACATAAGCCGTGCCCACATGAGGATCACCCGTGGGGGACGGGGCAATGCGTGTACGTACAGTCATTAAGGATCCAGCCTGACGCAATGAATGGATGAAAAGCCGTCATTATACCGGGCGTGATGGGAAATCCCACGAATGCCCATCGGTGTTATGCAGCTTTTCCTCCGACAAGAAGTGTAATATTATAACATTTCGTTATCTGACCACGATGGAGTTCCAGCCCATGTCGCGGACTGCCCGCCTGATCGTTCTGTTCTTCTCTGCTGTACTCGCGCTTCTACCCAGCATCAACCATGCCTACGATAAGCCCCGAGTGGTTGCGTCGCTGGCACCGCTGGAGCTTCTGGTCATTGCGGTGGCGGGCGATCAGGTGGAAACCTCCACCCTGGTGCCGGCGGGGGCCAGCCCTCATACCTATCAATTACGCCCGTCGGAGCGGCGGCAACTGGCGGCGGCTGATCTTGTCTTCTGGGTGGGTCCCGGCATGGAGAACTTTCTGACGCGCCTGCTTACCGGTCCGGAGTTCCACAATCGGAATGTTGCGCTAATGCCGGATGTTGGTGGTGAACATGATCACCATGCACACCACGACCACCATACGGACCACGACGTCGATTCCCACCATCACCACCACGGCGAAGGCGAAGACCCCCATGTTTGGCTTGATCCCGCGCTGGCGCTGGAAATGGCCGAAAGCATGGCTCAGCATCTCGCCAGGCTGGAGGGGGTAGACGCCGCGCAGGTGCAACAAAACCTGGAGGACTTCCGGAAAGCGCTGGCCCAGAAAGAAGCCGCTATTCGCCAGCAATTAGAGCCTGCGCGGCATCTGGAACTGTTCACCTACCACGACGCCTTCCGGGGATTTGCTGAGCATTACGGCCTGACCATCGGCGGTGTGCTCACATTAAGCCCGGAGCGCACACCCGGCGCCCGGCATCTGGCCGAGGTGCAACAGCGACTGCAACAGGCCGGGCAAGCGTGCCTGCTGACCGAACCGCAGTTCAACCGACAGTGGTGGGACGCGCTGCTCACGGAAGTCACCCTGCCGATCCGCACCTGGGACCCGCTGGCCAGCAAGATTGCGCCTTCCAAAACCGGATATCTGGAGTTTCAGCAAAGCCTGGCCGATGCCGTATCAGGTTGCCTGCCAGAGAATGCCCAGCAGTAACGGCAGGCTGATCATCCCCAACAACGTTTGCCCGCTGATGATTGCGGCCATCAGCGGCGCGTCCCCGCCTAACTGGCGGGCGAGGATATAGGACGAGGTGGCCGTTGGCAGCGCCGCCAGCAGAATCGCAACCTGTACCAGCGGTCCACTCATTCCCATGGCAAGCGCCAGGCCCAGGGTCAGCGCCGGAAAGATGACCAGCTTGGCAAAGGACGACACCAGAAACGGCACCGAAGCATTGCGCAGGGCCTTGAGCTGCAACCCGGCCCCCACACACATCAACCCCATGGGTAAGGCCAGATCACTCATGGGCTCCAGCACACCCGCCACGATAGGATGGAATCCGATCCGGAAAAAGCTCCAGATCACCCCGAGCACTGAACCGATAATAAGTGGATTGGTGACGATCGCCAGCAGCACAGGTCGCAGGCGCAACCCGCCCTGACGACAGGTGAGTGAGAACATAACGATACAGAGCAGATTCAGCAGCGGCACCTTGATGGCGACCGCCACCGCAATCAGGGAAATGCCCTGATCCCCCAGCAGCATCCCGGCCGCAGCCAGGCCAACGTAGGAGTTGAACCGGATACCACCTTGAAAAACGGACGAATACACCGGCCCCGGCCAGCGCCATATCAACTGAATCACCAACAGAACCACCGACATGGCCACCAGCATTGCCACTATCAGCAGCAGAATATCGCCATAAGCAGAAGCAGGAAGACGCGCCTGTCCCAGCTTGTAAATAAGCATCGCCGGGAACAGGGCGTAATAGGTGAAGCGTTCAGCCTGAATCCAGAAACCGTCACCCGGGAAATGCCAGCGCCGGAACAGATGCCCGATTACGATTAACACAAACACCGGTATCAGGGCCTGAACCACAACTGACATATCTGTCCCTCAAGGCTGAAAAGCTGAGGATACTACCATTATCGCTGCCAGGGCCGCATCTGCTGGCTTAAACGCTGCGATCCAGCCCCATTTGCCAGAAGTCGATCTCCAACCGGGTGGCATCACGGAAGACCGTGACCAGTTCCTCGAAGCGGCGCGGCGTGACTTCAGCCAACCGGGCGTCAAGCCAGGCTTCTTCAGCGCGGCGAGCAGCCTGAAATTCCTCGCTCTCGTACATGGCAATCCATGCCTCGTAGGGATTAGCCTCACCCCGCACCGTCTCGGCGCGGCCATTGAGCCAGTCGGCGACAACAGCGTAGCCCACCAGACAGGGGGCCAACGCCACATGCATATCGAGCAGATCGCCGCGGTTGCCAGTGTCGAGCACGTAGCGGGTATAGGCCATGGTGGCGCGGGCTTCGGGCAACGCGGCAAGCTCTTCTTCGCTGATGCCCCATTCCCGGCAGTAGGCAACGTGCAAGCCCAGCTCGACATCGATAATGGTTTTCAGCCCCGCGAGGCTATGGCGCAGCTCAGTGATGTCACGGCTCTTGTAGGTCGCCAGCGCATAAGCCCGGCCGAAGTGAATAAGAAACAGGTAATCCTGCTTCAGATAATGGCGAAAGGCCTCCTGATCCAGGGTGCCGTCACCCAACTGGCGGACAAAGCTGTGCTCGATATAGGCACGCCATTCATCGTGGCAAGCCGCGGTCAGGTCAGAAAAACTGTAGCTCATGAAGCCTCCGGTAGTGAAAGACAATCCGGAAGCTGGGCGCAAATCGGCAGAAGGCCCAGGAGACAGGCAACTGAAACAGAGGAACCCCAGGCCACTGCTTGATTCCTACGCCGGTGCTAACCGGATCAGGTTCAACAGGACCAGCACTTGGACTCAGAAGAGCCCCTGCGCCATCTCAGCCGGACTTCACCGGCACCCTGTCAAGCAAGTAAGTGAAGAGACTATCAGCTTGGCCGGGAGTTGCAATCCAATGAGGCTCCCGGCTCCACGCCTTTCACGGTCGGAAAGAATTTGAGCGCTTTGCTCAGGCGCTACCGTGGCCTGCCATCCCGATCCACAAGACACCTCTGGGGCCTCTGGATAGGGGACTGGTGAGTCAGATTCACTTGCGTCCACTCCCAGCGTAATGACCGTGACTCTTGCTTTCACGATGAACCCTCCTGGGCGGCCTGATGAAAAGAGGAACGGCACCGGTGCTACTAAGCGAAGGCTTCCACTCGACCTGCTGTTAAACCACCAACCTAACTGAACTTCAACGCCGGGCTGGCCGCTTATCGCAAGAACATGGTCGCGAACTTAAAGCCCAGCCAAACTGCGGCGATGCCAAGGATAACACTGGCGCCAACATACAACGCGGCTATACCGAGGTCACCACGGCGGATCAAGTGCATGGCTTCAAGGCCGAATACCGAGAACGTCGTAAACCCACCTAACAACCCGGTGAATAGAAACAGTCGCACTTCTTGACCAAACACTTCATGCCGTTCGGCGATGCCAGCCAGCACACCCACAACCAGGCAGCCAAGAACATTGACTGCGAGCGTGCTGAACGGAAACCGGCCTTGGGTGGTCAGGTGCAAGATGAGCTCACCCAGTTTGTATCGAGCAATCGAGCCGATAAAACCGCCGAGACCGACTATCAGAATATTTTGCATGATGGGCTATGAACTAGAAAGGTTCCTGGTTTGGCGCCTGGGATCAAACAATCTTCATGGGCGGTCAACACAAAAGCGTGATACTGCCTGACCGGGTGCACAGCGGTATCTAGCGTGCCAAGACGCAGGCGTCTGATGCCTTGCAGATCGTCGCGCTCACTGTAGAGCGGGCTGCCACATTCGGCGCAGAAAACCCGACGCTTGCTGGGGCTGGCCCTGAACTCTTTTAAGCATTCCTCGCCCCGAATAAACCGAAACTTCTCGGTAAGGACTGGGGCCACAGCCACAAAGGCACTGCCCTGCCCCTTCTGACACTGCACGCAGTAGCAGCGAGAAATTTCATCGATTCGAACTTAGGGATATAGCTAACCAGCACATCGGGGCACTCGTATACATCCTTGTGCCGATCGCAGTTCAATACGATCGCACGTTCCATTTCTTGGCAACAATGAACAGTCATAGTGGACACTTAACGCCCGCTATCACCGGTGACAGAACCGCAGCGAAGCGGAGGTTTTGGCATCCGGTGCATGGCCTGGTTATGTGCTACCTCAGGCTGCAACAAGCTTCTTCACGTTGAGCTCTTTGCGATGTTGTTCAGCATGCCAGAGTTCATATTGGGACTGCTGATTCAGCCAGCTTTCTGCCGAGGTATCGAAAGCGATAGAGAGCC
>JAJUGC010000167.1 GCA_029268325.1 Gammaproteobacteria bacterium
CCGCACGTTCTGGAACCGTGCCACTTTGTTATGGAGCTGATCCCACCAGATATGGGCGCCTCGGCCTCCATAGGCGTAGACCACCACATTTGCCGCCCGATGACTGGCTCGCCGGACCCGCCGTTCATCGGGCAACCCCACCTCAATCCAGAGCTGCACTTCATCGGCCAGGGTACGTGACCAGAGGTCAGGCTCTTCATCCGTACTCAGCCCTTTGGTAAAACTCAGCTGATCATCCGCATGCAGGGCAAAGGCGAGCAAGCGCAGCATCATCCGCGCCTCCGTCTCCGACGGATGCTGGGCAATGGTTAAAGAGTGGGTGTGGTAGTAATGCCGATCCATGTCGGCGACTTGCAGTTCTGCTTTGTAAATGGTCGCCTTCAAGGCCATGGTCTAGATACTCTACTGATTGTCATAAGGCCAGGATCCACAGCGGCTCCATCGGGCAGCCGTACACTAGCACCTCACAAACTTTATAAGGTCACCAACTTGCGACCTGGCACGCCTGGCTTCCAGAACAACCTGAAAGGTCAGCCAAGCGTGCCCAGAAGAAAGAAGGATCGGGATCTTCCACGCAACACCTCAACGAAGGAGGCTGCTCAGAAAATGGAGCCTATTTAAGCGGATTCCGCTGCGGCGGCCAAGTGCTGTTTCTGCCAGCGGTAAACTCGCATGGGAGGAGCGTTCAGCACTTCCAGTTCCACTTCCGGCTGGCCGAACAGGCGCCGTCCCAACTGCCCGACCCGGCTACGAAACTGGTAGGCAATAAAGCGTCCGCGGGGGCTGAGGCAAGTCCAGACCTCCCGCAAAATCCGCACCCCCAGGTCATTGGGCATAGTGGAGAAGGGAATGCCGGAGACCACGGCATCCGGGCTGGGTAGGCCATAACGACGCAGAATATCACCAATGTGTTCTGCGCTGCCATGATGGACAATCAAGCGGGGGTCCGGCTCTCCCTTGAGCAAAGACACAAACTCCGGGTCGACTTCAATCGCCAGCAGCCGGCCATTCGCCGGCAGCGCATCCAGGATCGCCCGCGTTGTGCCTCCCGTACCAGGTCCTAGCTCAACCACCACCTTGGCGTTGGCAATCCCCGCCACATCCACAATCCGCTGCTCCAGAAAGCGCGAGCTCGGAATAACCGAACCGACAGATTTGGGACGCCGAAGAAAGCCCAGAAAAAACGCCAGCCCCTTCCGAGGGCGAGACTGTACCTTCCGCAGAACTGTTCCATTACCCATGATTGCAAATTCCTTCTTCCTGTCATCAACGTAAATATCGCCTGGCAGCCAGGCCCTCTTTAACGAAAGATGCTCGTCCCTTGTACATCATGACTCTGCGTAGCAGTACATCTCTCCCATCTGCGCCAGCAGTACTGGCCTTGGCGGGCTCAGTTTTTCGAGCATTCCTGCATTTGTATTGCGCATGCTAAGTCTGCGGCCGGATATTTTCCGCGCCACAACACGCAAACCTGAAGCAAGACAGCGCATTGGTTAATACAGGAATAATGGACAAATGAATGCTGATAGCAAACAAGCCGGGCTGTTTATTCCGGCTGCCACCACAGGCGCCAGGGGGCATCCCTGTGTTCGGGCAGGGCATAGTCGATACCGATCCGGGGCCCAGCCTGTATTTGATCAGACTGGGGAGTGGCATAGGGTTCAATCCAGAGCTCCTGCTCCAGGGTCAAATCCCAGCCGTTCAGCTCCAGCCCGACACCCAAGGCTCGACAGAGCTTGCCCGGGCCGTTGGCCAATTGGGTTTTCCGGCCACATAGCTGCTCCATCCGCTCCCGCCCCTCTAGGGGCTGCACAGCCCGAATCAACACGGCCCCGGCCACTCCGGCAGGAGAGGTCACTACATTGAGCATGTAATACATGCCGTAGACCAGATAAACATAGGCATGCCCCGGCTCCCCAAACATGACCGCATTGCGGGGTGTTTGCCCCCGGGAGGCGTGACTGCCCGTATCGCCATCGCCAAAATAGGCCTCTACTTCCGTGATCACGCCAGACAGGCGCTGGCCGGCGTATTCCCGCACCAGCTTTTTACCCAGCAATTCCCGTGCCACGACCAAGGGGTCACGAAAATAAAAATGACGGGGCAAAGGCTGTGAAACGTCTTGATTCAGCATAGTGCCGGCTCTTTCGCCAGGTGAAGACAGTCAACCATGGGGCGGGCCATAGTATTCCAGATAAAAGCACAGGGGCGGATGGGGCTCAATCGAATACAGAACCTCGGGCGGAATCAGGACTTCCTCCAGGGGCGTGCCAATCAAAGGCCTGGCAAATGGCTCCCGCACACGGCAAACCAGGCATCCCTCCTGCACCAGGATCCGGGTCCAGATCCCTGGCTTGGTAGCCAATCCACCCAACAGCTCTTCCGGTATGTCTCCAGGGCGGCATTCAGCCGTGCGTTGCAACAGCACCAAATGGTCCGGCAATTCGAGTCGGTCGCAACGCACACAATTAAGCTTGGTGCCGAGCATGGCATCACGCCCGGCCTGAGTGATCACCCAGGGGCGGTTGACGAAAGGCGGCTGGTGTCGCACATGCTGTCCGTGCTGGCAGCTTAACAGGGCGACCCAGTCCCCTTCTTCATCCAGATAGTAGTCGATGATTTCGCGCTGCATGCTCCCTCCCCGAACACACCGGCTGCCCTCACTCCCTGGACAACCCTCCGCCATGCCAAAGCTCCATTCTTGCCCATATTGTGGCCATCCGGCCCCACCCTGGCCATGCTCCGCGCCAAGCAGTCCGTGAGCTATGGGTTTTCTGCTTATGCCCGGGAAAACTGCAGGCTATTTCTGGGCAGGCTGCACGGCCTGAAGCAACGCCTGCCGGTTATACCCATGGAACACCTGACCTTTCACCACCACCAAAGGCGCTGCCAGCCCACCCAAGGCCTCAAACTTGCGCAGCCCTTCCTCTGACTGGTGAAGGTTATATTCAAAAAAGGGAACCTGCTGCTCCTGCAACAACTGGCGGGCCTGGTCGCAGCTCCGACAGGGATCGACGGAAAACAGCACCACCTCGTAATCCGGATGGGGCTGAAGGTTGGGCGATGGGGCAAAATGCTGGTACAGCCAGCTCCCCAACTGCCAAAGAAGCAGAAAAACCAGTACTGCAAATGTCGCCCGAAACTTCATCTGACCTTTCAACTTTAAACCTGCTCCTCTTTAACGGCCTAATGACGGACCGGCCCCTGTATAGTCCCTCACTCCAGCCCTGGAAAAGGCAACCAGCAGGCAACCTCAGTACCAGTGTAGGTAGACCTGAGGGTTTGTAAATGGATGCCACTGGTTTTCAGGCTTTTTCCTTGGCCCGGACTTGAGTATGCTGAAACCCGATCAAAACTCAGGTTTATCATCCCATTTGGCTTCAGCACAGAGGAGCACGGCTTTGCCGCAGAACAACCCGCCCACCCCGTTGCCCTCAGCCGAACAACACCGTCGGTCATTAGCGCGCTTGCGGCGCTTTGCCAGCCTGATGGACAGCCGGTTTCGCATTCCGGGCCTGGGCGTTCGCCTGGGCTGGGACGGACTGATTGGCCTGATTCCCGGTATCGGTGACTTGTTAGGCGCGCTTTTGTCCGGTTATGTGGTGGTTGAAGCCATCCGCCTCAAAGCCCCTAGGGCCCTGATCGGGCGCATGGGACTCAATATCCTGGCGGAATTGCTGGGCGGTCTGCTGCCCGTTCTGGGCGACCTGTTCGACATCTACTGGAAGGCCAACCAGCGCAACGTGCAACTGCTGGAATCTTACATCGAAAAGCGCATCAAGCCGCCCTCCAAACAGCGCCCAGGCTTACTGACCTGGTTCCTGGTCGGAGTTCTGGCCGTCTGCGCCCTTTACCTGTTCCTGATCTATACCGGCAAGTTATCCTAAGCCCTGCACATTTTTCGAAATGGAGTGATCCAAACCTCCATTGCAGCCGTATAGTAAGAAACGGATCAAATAATAATAACCAATCATCTTTAAACTCTTTGGCTGCGTGCCGGTCATACAGTGTCAGCAAAGGATCGAATGATACTTGAGCGCCAAAGAGAGACAGATGAATAGGGATACACCGCATGCGCGGAAATGAAAGGACTTTCATGTGGGAAACAAGCGGCAGGGAACTGGCCTCCCCCCTGGAACAAGAGAACAGCAACTCCTCCCACTCCACGGCTTTAGTGGAGGCAGAGTTACCGGCCCCGCCAGCAGACAGCCATGAGCCTCAGCCCCTTCCCGAATCGGGCAGCCAGGATCTGTTTGCCCACGACATGGAGTTGGTCGCCAAGGCTCGTGACCGGCAAGCCTACACGCGCATTTTCCGCCATTTTGCACCGCGCTTGATGGCCTTCAGCCGCCGCCAGATGGGCAACGACCAACAGGCCATGGAACTGGTACAGGAAACCATGCTGGTGATCTGGAACAAAGCCCATCTGTACGATGCCTCACGGGCGTCCACCACCACCTGGATCTACCGGATTTGCCGGAACCTGCGCTTTGACATGCTCCGCAAGCAGTTGCACCTGAAGGAAGAAATCAGCGCCGATGACCTCTGGCCCTCCCTGGAGGCCGCGGGCCTGGTCAGCACTCCGGGCGGGCTTTATCACCAGGTGGCCGCCGACCAGGTATTCCGGTATTACCTGAAACTCCCACCCGCCCAACAGGAAATCGTTCGCATGCTGTATCTGGAAGAAAAGTCCCACCAAGAGGTGGCCGACGAGTTGGATATTCCCCTGGGGACAGTAAAATCACGCGTAAGATTAGCCATCAATCGACTCAAGCAGCTCACAGACAGCCATGATTAAACACCACCCCTCCACAGCCGTTCTGCAGGCCCATGCGCTGGGAGAGCTGTCCGACGGTTTTGCCCTGGCGGTAGCCACCCATATCAGCTTGTGCCCCAGCTGCCAGGCTACCTACGACCAATTCGAAGCCTCCACCTCGGAGCAGCTGTTGATGCCGGACGTCACCGATGCTCCCCTGGATGGCCATCTCGACGAAATCCTGCAAAGCATCCTGAACGAGCAGGTCCATCCGGAGCTGCGAGACCGGCGTGCCACGCCGCGCTCCACAAAGCTTCATGTTAACGGCGAGGCTTTTGAGATCCCCTGGCCCCTGCAACGGATCGCCGGCAAGATTCGGAGTTGGGAACAGCTCAGTGAGCGGGTGCATATCGCTTCCCTCTCCCTGGAGAGCGAAGCCCACCGTGTGAGCTTTCTCTATGTGTGCGCTGACAGTGAAGTGCCCGCTCATGTGCTGGAAAAGAATGAGCTCACCATGATCCTGGCGGGCAGCCTGTACGCCCCACACGGCCAGTACCAGGCGGGAGACTTTATCGTCACGGCGCCGAACGACCACCACAGCCCCAGCACCAAACGTCACGAAAGCTGCCTGTGCCTGAGCGTTCTGTCAGAGCCGTTACGACTCAACAGCAGCCTGGCCCAGCACCCTCTGCCTTACTTCAACCCGCTGCGTCGCGCAGCCCGGGAGTAAGCGCCCCCCTGAAAGAGAAAAGCGCGCCGAATCCAAAAGACTCGGCGCGCTTTTTAACAGACTCACGATCACTCAGGCCACTGGCTTACCAAGCAATCAGCACGTCACCCGGCTGGATATTGACCCGGCCCGCATCCTTGTCAATGACGCCCTGGGCAAAACCCGGCTGGACATGGGTCACCTTCAAGGTCAGGTTCAC
>JAJUGC010000168.1 GCA_029268325.1 Gammaproteobacteria bacterium
CACAGTGGTTTGCAAAGAGGTGCAGCCCGCCAGGGAAAGTGCCAATACTGCGATAGAAGCAGCAATTCCTTTACGCATATTATTTACTCCAAAGTGATTGTTGAAACGCACATGGAGTGTAGTAGTGGGCCTCAGTTTTCGCAAACACGAATAGTGATTGATTTATAAAGTAAAAATCGATGTTTTTTTAATCGTTCTCCAAAACTGTCACGTTCTCAATTGTTCCCTGTGCTGACTGGCTTGCCTCGTCCTCACAGCCCCTTGTTCCCCTTCACCAATACCCCCACTGACAAAAGCGTTGCCCACAAAAAAAGCGCCTGGGGTTACCCGCGGCGCTTTTTTCATACCAAGTTGCTTACGGCAGCTTAGCTACCCAGAGCGGCGATGTCGTCCTGGGTGACTTCTTTGATGCTGAGCTTCACGCGACCACGCGCGTCCACATCCAGCACCTTCACGTGCACGTAATCACCTTCCTTGAGCACATCGGTGACGTTCTCAATGCGGCGATCCGCGATTTGAGAGATGTGCACCAGTCCATCCTTACCGGGCAGCAGGTTGACGAATGCGCCAAAATCAACGATCCGCTCGACCTTACCGTTATAGACCCGGCCGACTTCGATCTCGGCCGTAATCTCCACAACCCGGTTCACCGCCGCATCGGCGGCTTCCTTGTTGGCTGCGTATATGCGCACTGTACCGTCGTCATCAATATCGATGGACGCACCAGTCTCTTCGGTGATGGAACGGATGGTTGCACCACCCTTACCAATTACATCACGGATCTTCTCAGGATCAATTTTCATGGCGATCATCTTCGGCGCTTTCTCGGACAGTTCGGAACGAGAAGTCGAGATCACCTTGTTCATTTCACCCAGGATATGGAGACGGGCCTTATGGGCTTTTTCCAGGGCCACTTCCATGATTTCCTCGGTGATACCCTGGATCTTGATATCCATCTGCAGGGCGGTGATACCGTTTGCGGTACCGGCCACTTTGAAGTCCATATCGCCCAGGTGATCCTCGTCACCCAGGATATCGGTCAGAACAGCGAACTTGTCGCCTTCTTTCACCAATCCCATGGCGATACCGGCTACCGGAGCCTTCAGGGGAACACCGCCATCCATCAGGGCTAAACTCGCACCGCACACACTGGCCATGGAGCTGGAACCGTTGGATTCGGTAATTTCCGATACCACGCGGATCACATAGGGGAAGTCATCCTGGTTTGGCAGCATGGCTTGCACACCCCGGCGGGCCAGACGGCCGTGGCCGATCTCGCGACGCCCGGTTCCGGTCATCCGACCGGTTTCACCGACGGAGTAAGGCGGGAAGTTATAGTGCAGCATGAAGGGTTCCTTGCGCTCCCCTTCCAGGGCATCCACGATCAACGCATCGCGGCTGGTGCCCAAGGTAGCGGTCACCAAAGCCTGGGTTTCACCCCGGGTGAACAGCGCGGAACCATGGGCATTGGGCAGCACACCCACTTCAATCTGGATGGGCCGGACCGTATCGTTGTCACGCCCGTCGATACGGGGCTTGCCTTCAACGATATTGGTACGGACCACTTCTTCCTGCAGCTTCTTGAACAGGCCGACCACTTCGTCTTCAGACGGGCCTTCAACACCTTCTTCCGCAGGCACGAACTTGGCTACCGCAGCCGCCTTGATCTCATCCAGGCGAGCATAACGCTGCTGCTTTTCATGGATGCCATAGGCTTCGCTCACAGCACCACCGAACTCGGCTTTCAGCTGTTCGTACAGAGCGGTGTCTTCTTCCGCAGGCTGCCAGTCCCACTTCTGGGCGCCAGCCTCGGCCGCAAATTCCTTGATCGCCTGGATGGCAACCTGATATTCCTGGTGAGCATACAGCACGCCACCCAACATCTGGTCTTCGCTCAGCTCGGCTGCTTCCGACTCCACCATCAACACGGCTTCTTCGGTACCGGCCACCACCATGTCCGGCTTGGAGTTGGCCAACTCGCTGTAACTGGGGTTCAGCAAATAACCCTGCTCTTCGGTGAAACCAACCCGGGCAGCGGCCAGAGGGCCGTTGAAGGGTACGCCAGACAGTTCCAGGGCTGCGGCCGTCCCGATAATGGAAGCAATATCCGGATCATAGTCCTTGTTGGCGGACATGACGGTACAGATGACCTGTACTTCGTTCATGAAACCTTCGGGAAAAAGCGGACGGATGGGGCGGTCGATCAGGCGGGAAGTCAAGGTTTCCTTCTCGGAGGGACGTCCCTCACGACGGAAGTATCCGCCAGGAATGCGGCCCACCGCATAGCTTTTTTCCTGATAGTGAACCGTCAGCGGAAAGAAATCCTGACCGGGCTTGGCTTCCTTCTGGGCAACCACTGTGGCCAGGACCACGGTATCGTCCATGGTCACGAGTACCGCACCACTAGCCTGACGCGCAATACGTCCTGTTTCCAAAGTAACATTCGATTGACCGAACTTAAACGTTTTTCTTACCGGTTTCACGGTAACTCCTTACACGATTGGGTGCCGCGCAGCACCTGAAATAAGACTCGAATCTCTTGACAACTACTATACACAAAAACAAAAAGGTACCGGGCCTAACATCCTGAGATGTAAACCCGGTACCCTATAGACTGTTCCTACAGAAGGACTGCTTAGCGACGCAGACCCAAACGGCCGATCAGCTCAACGTAGCGATCGGCGTTCTTTTTCTTGAGGTAGTCCAACAGTTTGCGGCGTTGGTTAACCATGCGAATCAGACCACGACGGGAGTGGTGATCCTGCTTGTTCACTTCAAAGTGAGCTTGCAGTTTGTTGATGTTCGCGGTCAGCAGCGCTACCTGTACTTCGGGTGAACCAGTGTCACCGGGTTTGGTTTGGTACTCTTGTGCGATCTGTGCTTTCTCGGCAGCAGTCAGTGCCATGATGATTCTCCTAATGAATATGCATTACTCGCAGCTCTACACTTCAAAGCTGCATCAACTTCACAACGACCACGCATACCTGCAGCCGTTTTGAAATTCTTTGAGGCCAGTAATTAGCCAAGCCTGCAGAGGCGTCGCGGTCTTAACTGATTGCCGCTCAGCTCACCCAGGCCAATAAATCTATTGTCCGCATCCCGGATGCGAACCATCCCCGAAAGCGAACCGGGGTTTATTCTAACTATTTGCCCTTGCAGAATCGAGCCTGTTTGACGGGAATCCAGCAAAATACTGGGAATATGTTCCAACCCTGCATCCACCGGCAACAACAGTCGATCCAGCGCCGCCAAAGCCGCGACCACCTCGGCTCCGGCCGCTTCGCTCAATGCCTGCAGCTGCTCAAGCCCATGGCACTGCTCCAGGGTAAACCCCGCCGACTGGTCGCGACGCAACACAGCCACATGGGCACCACAGCCCAGAGCCTCACCGATATCCTCCACCAGCGTACGGATATAGGTCCCTTTACTGCAATGCACCTGAAGCTCCAGGCATTCCTGGTTCCAGGACAAAAGCTCCAGGGAATGAATCGTTACCCGTCGCGCCGGCCGCTCTATCTCGACGCCCTTGCGTGCCAGCTTGTACAGGGGCTGTCCCTGGTGCTTCAGGGCCGAGTACATGGGAGGCACCTGCTCAATCTCACCACGAAACCGCTCCAGGGTCTTCTCCAGCAGTTCCTGATCGAGCGCCGGCACCGGCCGCTCCTCGATCACGTTCCCTTCCGCGTCGCCGGAGTCAGTCCGAATCCCTAATTGCGCCCGGGTAAAGTAGGTCTTATCCGCATCCAGTAGAAATTGGCTGAACTTTGTTGCCTCGCCCAGGCAGATGGGCAACACCCCTGTGGCGAGGGGATCCAGGCTACCCGTATGGCCCGCCTTGGCCGCCTTGAACAGGTGGCGCACCCGCTGCAGGGCCTGATTGGAGGAAAGCCCCTGGGGCTTATCGAGCAGCAGGATGCCGTCGATCTCCCGAAACCGTTTTTTTCCCCTAGACAAACTCATTCCTCTACCGGACGATCGCCTTTATTACCTGCTTCATCCCTCGCCCGTGCCTGGTCGATCAGCGTCGAAATACGGCGCCCTTGCACCAAGGTGCGATCATAGTGGAACCGCAAATGGGGCATCACCCGCAGCTTGATCCGATGTCCCAGCTCGCTGCGCAGAAATCCTGCCGCATTTTTCAATATTTCAATGGACTCGTCGGCAGCGGACTCATCCTCAAGGTTGGCCGTATTCAAAATGGTGACATAGACATCCGCATAGGAGAGGTCTTTGCTCACCCGAACCTCGTTGACCGTAGTCATTCCCAGCCGGGGGTCTTTGATTTCCCGCTGGATCAGGTCGGCCAACTCCCGCTGCATTTGGTCACCAACACGCTGGGTTCGACTGAATTCTTTTGCCATCGCTATTCTCGCATCCGCACAGCCAAGGCCTGTGATTAAAGGGCTCTAAAAGGAATGCCCGGGCTTGGGCCCAGGCATTCTATCCAAAGAGCTTACAGATCAGGAAAGAGTACGTGCGACTTTGATCCGATCGAACACTTCGATCTTGTCGCCAACTTTCACGTCGTAGTTCTTCACTCCGATACCACATTCCATACCGGCACGGACTTCGTTCACGTCATCCTTAAAGCGACGCAGGGATTCCAGTTCGCCTTCGAAGATCACCACGTTGTCCCGCAGAACACGAATCGGCTTGTTCCGCTGGACCACGCCTTCCTGCACCATACAGCCGGCCACCTGGCCAAACTTGGGTGAGCGGAAGGTATCCCGCACTTCGGCAATCCCGATGATCTCTTCCTTGTACTCCGGCGCCAGCATACCCGTCAGGGCCTGCTTCACATCTTCAATGATGTGATAGATGACGCTGTAGTAACGCAGGTCCAGGCCTTCCCGTTCTACGATCCGGCGTGCGGTCGCATCGGCACGGACGTTAAAGCCAATAATCACCGCGTTGGTGGCCAGGGCCAGGTTGACGTCGGTTTCAGTAATACCACCCACACCGCCGGCAACGATTTTCACCTGAACCTCTTCGTTGCCCAGATCCGTCAGGGAAGTGGTCAGAGCCTCCAGGGTACCGCGCACGTCGGTCTTGAGGACGATATTGAGCACCCGGGCCTCGTCCTTGCCCATGTTCTGGAACAGGTTCTCCAGGTTGGCTGCCTGCTGACGCTGCAAACGCACGTCCCGGTACTTGCCTTGGCGGAACAGGGCCACTTCCCGCGCCTTTCGCTCGTTCGGAACCACGGTGAACTCTTCGCCGGCTTCCGGGGTGCCATCCAGGCCAAGGATTTCCACCGGGATAGAGGGGCCGGCCTCCTTCACCTTGGAACCATTTTCGTCGAGCATGGCCCGCACCTTGCCGTAGGTGGTGCCCGCGAGCACTACATCGCCCACCCGCAGGGTACCGTTCTGCACCAGGACGGTAGCCACCGAGCCCCGACCCTTGTCCAGGCTGGACTCGATCACCACACCCTTGGCCGGTGCGGAAGCAACGGCCTTCAGCTCCAGCAGTTCTGCCTGCAGCAGCACGGCTTCCAGGAGGTCATCGATTCCCTGTCCGGTATGGGCAGAAACGTTCACGAACTGGGTGTCGCCACCCCAGTCATCCGGCAGCACGTCAATATTGGCCAGTTCGGTTTTCACCCGCTCGGGATCGGCCTCTGGCTTATCGATCTTGTTGACCGCTACCA
>JAJUGC010000169.1 GCA_029268325.1 Gammaproteobacteria bacterium
ATCTTCTCGAGCGGCCCTTATGACAACAGCAATTTCCACCATAGTCGACCTTCTGGTTATCGGCGGCGGCATCAATGGAACCGGTGTGGCTGCCGACGCTGCCGGACGAGGCCTAAGCGTACTTCTGTGCGAACAGAACGATCTGGCCTCTGCCACCTCCTCGGCCAGCAGCAAGCTGATCCATGGCGGCCTGCGCTATCTGGAGCATTATGAATTCCGGCTGGTCAAGGAATCCCTGGCAGAACGGGAAGTACTGCTGAGAATCGCTCCACACCTGGTGCAGCCCCTGCGCTTCACCCTTCCCCATCGCCCCCACCTGCGCCCTGCCTGGATGCTGCGCTCCGGGCTGTTTCTCTACGACCACCTGAGCAAGCGCGCCATCTTGCCATCAGCCCATGGGGTACGCTTCGATGCCAGCAGCCCCTTGAAGGAAGACATCAAGCGGGGCTTTGAGTATTCCGATTGCTGGGTCGACGATGCACGATTGGTGGTTAGCAATGCCTTGGCCGCACACCACCACGGCGCCCAGATCCTCACCCGCCACCGTTGCCTTGCCGCCCGGCGCGACCCCAGCACCCACCTGTGGCAGGTTAGCCTGGAAGATCAACGCAGCGGCGCCCGGCGAACGGTGTATGCCAAGGCCCTGGTGAATGCCGCAGGCCCCTGGATCAACCAGGTGTTTTCAGAAACCCTGGATCTCCCCTCACCCCGTAGGATCCGCCTGATCAAGGGAAGCCACATCATCGTGCCCCGCTTCCACTCCTATCCGGGCGCCTTTATCCTGCAGAACACAGACCAGCGCATCGTCTTTGTACTGCCCTATCAGGACGATTTCCACCTGATTGGCACCACGGATGAGGAATACCACGGGGATCCGAGCCAAGTCAGCATCAGCCCGGACGAAATCCAATATTTATTGACCGTGGTAAATGACCACTTCAAAGCCCAGTTGGAGGCAAGCCAGATTGTCAGCCACTACTCGGGCGTCCGCCCTCTGTGTGATGATGAGTCTTCCGATCCATCCGCCATCACCCGCGACTACACCCTGGAACTGCTCCACCATCAGGGAAGCTGTCCCTTATTGGCAATTTTTGGCGGCAAGATCACCACTTACCGCCGCCTGGCAGAAGCAGCCTTGAGCCGGCTCCAACCCTATTTCCCCCGGATGGGGAGCGCCTGGACCGCCTACCACCCGTTACCCGGCGCCTCGACAGAGACTCCTACCCAGGAGGCGGTTCGACAACGTATCCAGCAAGCCCACCCTTGGCTGCCATCGAGCCTGCTGGAGCGTTTCAGCCGGAGCTATGGCACCCTGTGCCTGATGTTCCTGCAAGGCATTACCGGAGAGGAAGAACTAGGCCAGGATTTCGGCCATGGTCTATATCAGGCGGAGGTCGATTACTTGAGAACACAGGAATGGGCCTATGAGGTGGACGATATTCTATGGCGGCGCACCAAACTAGGCCTTAAGTTCGATGCCCAGCAACGGGAGAAACTGGAGCGCTATCTGCAAGGCCTGCCCCAGGTACGACAGGATCGCTCGGCCCGTTCTTAAGCGGGCTGCTTACGGGGCCAGATCAGGGTGAACCGGGCTCCCCCCAGCTCACTGCGCCCCAAGAATGCCTGGCCACCGTGCCAGTACAGGATACGGCGGACAATGGACAACCCCAGGCCATAGCCTCCCGAGCTTCGGGTCCGGCTATCATCCAGGCGAGAGAATGGGGTAAACACCCGCTCCCAGTCTTCCTCTGGAATACCCGGGCCATCATCCTCCACATCGATCCGGCAGGTATCAGCCTCAAAGCAGCAAGCCACCCGGATGCGGCTGTTGGCATAGCGCAGGGCATTGCCCACCAGGTTTTGCAAGGCCCGGTGGATATAGCGAGGTTCCACCTCCGACAATTCCCAATGCTCCGAGTCCGGGCTGAAACTGGTCTCGATGTGGATATTGGGCTTCAGGGTGCCTTGCTCCTTGACCACCTGCTCGACAACCTTCCTGATATTGATTTCCTGGAAGTCCAGGATGGGACCGCCCTGCTCTAAACGGGCATAGGTCAGGATCTCGTCAATCAGCTCGTTCAGCTCCTGGATGTCCGAGTCGATGCCGGCGAGCTGCTTTTCCATGGAGGCCCGGTCCGGACAATCTTCAATCATCTGGACCCCAAAGCGGATACGGGCGACCGGCGTGCGAAGCTCATGGGAAACGGCGTGAATCATTTCCCGCTGGACATGGACCAGCCGCTGGATATGTTCCGCCATACTGTTGAACACCTTACCCAAACGCCCGATGGCATCGAGCCTGGACTCTTCAATCCGGGCATCCAGCTCGCCACGGGCAATACGGCTGGCCACGGTTTCCAGCGTCCGTAACCGATAGTCCAGAGCATTTAACAGGAAATAGACTGCCAACCCCACCACAAAGGCAGTCACGGCAATCAAGGCAAGGACAACCGGCCAGCCGAAGCCATGGAAATATGGCTGGGCGGCACTGAGCAAATAGCGGTTATCCCCCAGGCGCACCAAGGTCACCTGGCGGGAGTTGACGTAGTCTTCATAAGCGATCCAGCCCCGTTGCTCCAGGCGCTGGCGGGCCGGCAGGGAAATCTGCGGCAGCTCATTGGCGGAAACCAGACGAGGCTCGATGGGAAAATGCTGGGCCAGTATGGGCAGGGCTTGCTCCTGCCCCGCCGGCGAAAGGGCCTGAACCTGCGTTGCCAGCAGGCGCGCCATCAATAGATTGATATCCCGATAAAGGTTGGGAAAGAAGCCGGTGACCAGTTGCCCATCACGGCCCTGGATGACCACTTGAGAGCCGGTGTGGCTGGTATCCACCAGGGTATGGCCATACTGGAGACGCTCACGCTGCACAGCCGACAGTTTCAGACTGGCCCGCTCCCGGTGGCGGATCTCCACGCCTTCCGGCTGAATAGCCGCCACCAGCGAGGCCGAGTCCGTCCCCTCATGACTGGCCAGCCAGCGGAACAGAGGAGCGGCCAAATCCTCCTGATAATGTTTAAAGCGCACGTGATTAAGGCCATGAAACAACAGCAGGCACAATAATGACGCGGCCAGCAACGCCGCGAACACGCCACCGAAGACACGGATGAAAAGACTATTCACGCGCGCTCAACTTACTCCATCCAGGAGAACTGATAGGCCGGGCATAAGGAGGGAGGCTCAAGCCTCCTTCACAAACAGGTATCCTTTACTGCGAACTGTCTTGATGCGACGGGGATGCACCGGGTCATCGCCAATCTTGGGCCGGATTCTGGAGACCCGCACGTCGATAGAGCGGTCCTGGCCATCGTACTCGATGCCTCGCAGGGCCGTGAAAATCTCCTCCCGACTGAGCACCCGACCGGCGTTGCGGGCCAGCAGCCACAGCAAGTCAAACTCAGCACTGGTCAGATCAATGCTCTCGTCATTCAGCCAGGCCTCCCGCATGGCCCGATCCACGACCAGGTTATTGAAAACCAGCCGTACCGGTTCGCCATCCTCCCGCTCCGGAGAATCTTGCCGTGCCAGTTCATTCTGCTCTTTGACCCGTCGCAACAGCGCCCGGATCCGGGCCAGCAGTACGCGAGGGCGCACCGGTTTGCCCATGTAATCATCCGCGCCCATTTCCAGACCCAGAACCTGGTCCAGATCATCCGTCCGCGCCGTCAACATCAGGATCGGGCCATTGTAGCGGGGGCGTACCCGCCGACAAATGGACAACCCGTCCTCACCGGGCAGCATCAGATCCAGTACGACCAAATCCGGCTGTTCGTTTTGGATTCGCTCCACGGCAACTGAACCATTTGATTCGATAGAAACAACCAGCCCGTTACTTTCCAGATACTCCTTCGTCAGATTCGCCAGTCGTTCATCATCTTCAACGATCAATATGCGCCAAGCTTCGTTATTATCCACACTACAAATCTCTAGGGTTATTGGATGTTCAGAGACCATCGTTCGGCCACAGCCCTTTTGGGGCCGCTCGAACGTATTTTTTCAGTCGGTATTTTACCGATTAAAAATATCTGCAAATATCTAGTAGATAGCTCTGCACAAGTATAACGGCTATTACAAAATTTACCTGATTAAACACTTGATTGCGTACGCAAACCAAGACTTGGTTGGCAACTTGCCCTATTCCTGTTCTACTTATGCAATCCTAGCCCAGTAATCCTGGTCCTGCCCAAATGGGTATATTCTGCCCCACCGAGCTGCTTACAAAATGACCAGCCACCATATCACGGAGTTTAGGCTTTGCCCGTCAGGGTAAACGCTGAGTTGAAATCCCGGCAGTATCGACTACCCAACGAGCCGTCATTTCCGGCCCCAATCTGATCGGTACCAACAAGGACTCAAGAGTAAACGTTTAAGACCGGAATAACTGGATTATTTCTTACGATCAGTAAGCCAACAGCATAAAGACATCCCGGCATTCCTTGTAGCGCACGGGGTTCCCCTGAAGGGGCCGTGTCGGATGAAACACTGGGCGAACGGGCGCAGGCACTTCGTGCCCGCTACAGACGTCAGGCACGCAATGGCTGCCCAAGGCGCTCTTCTTCGGCCGTCGCGTCCCGGACGTTGTAAATCTGCAACTCGAAATGTAACGTCAGGCCTGCCAGGGGATGGTTCGCATCCACCACAGCCTCATCGCCTTCCACGGACAACACCCGGACCACCTGGGTCTCCACTCCTGACTTAGTCTGGAAAATCATGCCGGCCCGCACTTCGTCCACATCATCGAACTGGCTGACCGGCACTTTTTGCACCAATTCAGGATCCCGGCGCCCATAGCCCAGCTCCGGCGGAATACGGACATCCAGCGCATCGCCAACCTCGCGCCCCTTCACAGCCTGCTCCAGGCCGGGCACCACCTGGCCGGCGCCTTCCATAAAGATCAGTGGCTCACCGCCAATCGAGGTGTCCACCACCTCACCTGCGGCGTTCTTTAAGCGGTAATGAACTTCATAGACCTTACGCGCCATGTACCCCTCCTCATAAACAAACCGCGATTATACAGGATCATCCGGTTCTGACAGCATGAGAAAAGGAAAAGCCCCAGCCAATACGCTTCGGCCTGCCTGGCCTGACGTGTTGCTGGGAATAAAGAAGAGTGGGCTAGGGTTAGAAACTATAGCTCAGGCTAAAGAGTACGTCGTCGTCACTGACGAGGAGATCAAATTCAGAGTCACGCAAGACATGGATCAGAGAAGCACTTCGACGCTCCTCGGATGAAGAGCCAAACCAGTCGCCCACACCCCTGAACAGCTGGCCGCCCAGGCGCCCCATCAGAAGCTCGGCAGATTCCCGGTTGCTGACTTCAGCAGGCTTCACGTTCGCATTGTCCAGGCCGATCTGCAGGATCGATTGCTGATCCAGATAGCGCTCCAGGTCGTCGGCAAATGCCTTATTGATTCCCAGCATTCCGACAGCCAGGTTCAACGCCAGCAAGACCAAGAAAACTCGGTACAGCATCATTTATCCTCAACATTCGATATCCATCCCATGGAGCCGCTATCTTTTGCGAAGCAACCATGCCCACACCTATGGCAGTCCACACACGTCGGTAGTACTGCACATAGGTATAACCCCTGTTGAAAATAAATATAGACGCCAATTATTGACAGCAGAGTGAATTTGATAGCAATTTGCC
>JAJUGC010000170.1 GCA_029268325.1 Gammaproteobacteria bacterium
CCGGTCCTATAACTAATCACGGGCAGGCTAGCTGTTGATGTCAGGATAGCCGTTGATAGCTGGATCATTGTGTATAGTTCGCCGCCTGGCCATCCAGGCGGCATTCCCGAATAGCCCGTGGATGGTTTAGAATTGTCCCGTCAGGCCAGCCCGGGTTTTCCCTGCAATGCCTAAAGGCCCAGGAATGTTCGGGAAGGGGAGTAGGCGCTGCTCACTGGGCCATGCACAGCCCAGAACAAGACCATAACCAAGAATAAGACATACTCAGAATAAGGAAATCGAATGGCTCTCCTCGAACGGGCGGTCGTGGTCTATCAGCGGGGTGCTGAAGCACTGCTGGATCGGATAACAGCCTTTTGTAATCGTCGGCAAGTTTGTATTCACCCGGTTTCCCTCGCGGACTTTCATGCCAGTCCTGAGAGCATCCTGAGCCAGGCAGACCATGTGGTCACTTTGATTGAGGATGGGGAGCTCAGCCAGATGCTAGCCGCTTCCCGCCATTACGGCTTCTCTCTCGGAATCATTCCACCCAACGCCAATTCCTATACCTACAGGCTGTTTAATTTGCCAAGCGGGCTCGATGAGTTGATCGAGCAAGCCTTTGACGACTCGCCCCAGGCCATGGACCTGTTGCTGTGCAACGGAGAGGTCGTGATGGGCATGTTGATGCTGGGGGACTCTCCATTCCTGGATCGCCGGAGCAAGGCCTATCGCGTCAGCCCGCCGAGCTTCGTACAGCGGTGGTGGCAAAGTTTCCTGTTGTTGCTCAGGGGGCTGCTCAGGCTGCCTTCGATCCGTCACTTTCCCGTAACGTTGACCACTGCCAAGGGCCAGACGATTAAGACCGTCGTCACTGGAATTACTGTCATTGAAAATGATACCGGCGGGCTGGCCGGGCGGGTGGTCAGTTCCACTCTGTCCGTGGAGGATGGCAAGGCGTCGGTGTTGCTGATCTCCCCGAAGTCCATAGGGGAGTATCTGACGTTCCTGGGAGTCTCCCTTTTCCAAGGCAATCGTCCTATGAAAACCTTGCCGGCGGCGGTCAGCTATATCCGGACCAGCAGGCTGACCATCCAGGGTAACCAACCCCTGGTGTACTACCTGGATGGCAAACAGAGACAGGCCGAGGCTTTGGACATCGAAGTTTGCCAGAAGGCCGTGAGCATTTGTGTGGGCCAAGGCTGGAAGGCGGAAAAGGCCAAAGTGGAGGAAAGCGCCAAGGATACCTTGCGCCTCGAGAATCTGCCGGTAGATAAGGCCCGGATCGACATGATGGTGCGCCGGCTGCCGTTTTTCTCCCACGCCGTGGAAGAAGAGTTTAAAGATCTGTTTCTCCTGTTGAAGCAGAACGCCAAGATTGAAGCCGACTACATCGCCCTGATGATTTTGAGTGTGCTGGTGGCGAACCTGGGCTTGATGATGAACAGCACCGCCGTGCTGATTGGTGCCATGGTTCTGGCGCCTCTGATGTCGCCCATCATCTCCCTGTCCATGGGACTGTTACGTAATGATCGGGCTCTGTTGCGGGGCTCGGTGAATTGTATTGTCGTGGGCGTGGTAATTGCGTTGGCGACTTCCGCCCTGGTCGCCATGCTGGTGCCCCTGCAGCGGGTGACGCCGGAAATTGCAGCCCGTCTGCAACCATCCTTGCTGGATCTGGGGGTGGCTATTGCCTCTGGCATCGCGGGAGGCTATGCCTACGCCCGGGAAAAGGTGATGAAGAGCCTGCCGGGAGTGGCTATTGCGGTTGCACTGGTGCCGCCTCTGTGTGTGGCCGGAATCGGGATCGGCTGGCTGGACCACGACATGGTATTCGGCGCCATGCTGTTGTTTCTCACCAACTTGGCAGGCATTGCCCTGGCGGCTGCTATCAGCTTCCTGGTGTTGGGCTTTGCCCCCATCAGTCGACCGGCCCAGGGCGCCAAGAGTTTGGCCTTGTCCCTGGCATTGACCCTGTTGCTGGCGGTGCCTCTGTCCTATTCATTCAACCAAATGCACAGTAGCTGGCAGTTGGAGCATGAGCTGGTATCCGAAGTGTTCAGTGTCAACGGAAAACAGCTGCGCATGGTTGATGTCCAGATCGGGCTCCTGCGTCACGGAGTGCGGGTGACTGGTGATATCGCCAGCCCATCCCGTCTCGAAGAAAAGGATCTGTGGGCCTTGAAGGTGGTGCTGGAGCAACGCTGGCAAAGGCCTGTGCAGATGGAAGTGGGCTACCGCCTGGAGCTATGAGGCTCGGGTGGTGGTTTAGTCCCGGCTTTTGCGTGGGGGTTGCGGCCGGTCTGCAGGACTGTCGGGCCGGCGCTGGTCGGCACCGGGCTCCCGTTCCCCGTCGGGACGTTCTGTAGTCGCTTCCTCTTGCATGGAGAGGTGCTCTTGCTCCGCGACGAAGTGGAGCGCCATCTCAAAGGCTTCCCGGGTAAATCTCAGTACATGCTGAAAACCTTGGTCCGATAGCTTTCGGGCTGCGTCGTGGCGGCGATAGATGTTGATGAATTCCCGTTCACGCTCATATTGCAGCGGTATCCGCCCCAGCCCCCAATCATGCAGGATCTTCCAGAGTTCGGGGTTATAGGTGCGGGTATATCTCAGAATGAAGGGAATTGGATCGTTACGGGCCAACAGGGCAGAAAGACGCAGGATCAGCTCAAAGGACAGGGTTGCCGTTCCGTTTTCCACGGCTTCCAGAAGGGACTTGTCTTTCAGGTTGAGGGCGTCACTCAGTTCCGCCAAGGTGAGGCCTGTGACTTCCCGCAGGTCCTTCAGGGATTGCCCGGCCGCCAACATCAGCTTCAGCTGATCCTGTGACTTGATCAGGGCACGCCCCACACGGATGCCTTCATCGGTGGTGCGCTTGGCGAAGCGGTAGGCGGAGTTGGTGAAATCGCTGAGCCGGTCGAAAAGGCTGGGATCATCTTCCCCCCTCCGGATGCTTTCCAAAGGCTCGGAACGCGGTGACCCTTTAGGGGAGGTCGCCGGGTTCCGTGGCTCATTCTGCTCGTCACGTCTGTTCTGGCCGGGGCGGGGATGCTTATCGTCCATTGTGATCCATTCTGACTAAGTGTTATGGATAAAGTGTAGCCCAGTAGCGTTTTTAGGGAGCCATTCGTGTTGTTATATAGAGAGCCGAGTGAATAGCTGTCAACCTAGCGGCCATCCGAGTTGGGTTTTTCCTTTTCCTGATAGCAGACATCGATTCGGGCACGAATGCCCCGCTTACGGAATTCGTGGCCTATGGTCTCGGCCGTCTTCAGATAGACCTGGCGGGAGATCAGGCTAGGTGAGAGGCGTCCCAAAAAACGGCCAAAGGCAGACTCTTTTTGGGCAACTTCCAACGGGTTTTGGATTTGGATACGGATTTCCGGCAACCCCTCGCCGTCCGGCTTGGGCAGTTGTCGTAAGGTGAAGCCATCCTTTTCCTGAACCGGCGCTCGGAAAGGAGCGAGCCGCCAGTGCAGGGCGACAAGCAGGGCCACACAAATCAAAAGCAGGAATGTGGTCATGGTGACAAAGAAGATCCGTTTCTGTTCAACCAGGCGCCCATGATAAAACGAAAAGCCATAGGGGCGGTAGAATGGCCGTGTTGGGAGAGCTCTGGAAGGAAAAGCCAGCCCGGTGGGCTGGCCTTAGTCTGTTAGCGGCTGGCAGCGGCCGACGTGCGTTGTTCGGCCACTAGCTGCTGGTTGAGTTCGATAAGATCCACCAGGATCTCACCGCTCTCTCGGGCCAGGAAGTCGGCTTCCCGCTGTTTGGTGGGCGACTCGGCGGCACGCTCCTCTTCGAACTTCTCCAGCTCTTTAAAGTTCTTGAAGGGAGGTTCGCCTTTCAAGGCACGTCGCTTGTTGGCAAGCGCCAGTTGTCGCTCCTGAAGGGTATCCCGTTCCTTGAGGCGGACAGCCTCATTTAGGGAGATGCGTTTTTTGTTCCGACCTTCCTGAATAAAGGCGATTTCGTCGAGCAGAAGCTGGAACTCCGGGTTGTCTGACATCCGCGCCTCATGGCGCTTGACGAGCTGGTCCAGGAACCTTTCGTAGCTGGCAACCGGAGTGTAGTTCACGCTCTTGATCTGATCCCAAGGCAAGGCCTGGGGCAGGGCATCCTCACCAATTTGCGTGGTATCAATGATCGTCGGGAATGTGATATCCGGAACCACCCCTTTATGCTGGGTGCTGGCTCCGGAGATCCGGTAAAACATGGCTTCGGTAATTTTCAGCTGGCCATGGGACAGGTTACGCACGGACTGGACGGTACCTTTACCAAAGGTCTGGTCGCCCATGATCAGGCCCCGGCCATAGTCCTGGATGGCACCTGCAAAGATCTCCGACGCTGAGGCGCTCATCCGGTTCACCAGAACCGCCAGAGGGCCCGTATAGGCCACGTCGCCATCCATATCATCCAGAACCCGCACATCCTGATCTGCGGTTTTGACCTGGACCGTCGGGCCTTTTTCGATGAACAGGCCAGTCAGGGACACCGCTTCTTGCAGTGAGCCGCCGCCATTATTGCGCAGGTCGATGATCAGGCCGTCGATGCCTTCCTTCTTCAGGTTCTCCAGCAATTTCCGCACGTCCCGAGTGGTGCTCCGGTAATTCTGGTCACCGGCCTGCATGCCACGGAAATCCGCATAGAAGGTGGGAATCTCAATAAGCCCCAGCTTGTAGGTCTGGCCGTTGCGTTTGACTTCAATCACCTGGCTCTGGGCGGCCTGTTCTTCCAGCTTGACTTGGTCGCGGACAATGCTGATGACGCGGGTTTCCGTCTCGTTGGCAGCGGTAGCCGGAATAATCCGGAGGCGAACTACGGAATGTTTGGGGCCGCGGATCAGGTCCACAACGTCTTCCAGGCGCCAGCCGACCACTTCAACGATCTCGCCGGTGGTGCCTTGGCCAACTCCCACGATCCGGTCGGACGGCTTCAATTGGCCGCCCTTGTCCGCCGGGCCGGCAGGAACCAGGCGTACGACCTTGGTGTAGTCATTGTCGGATTGGAGAACCGCTCCGATCCCTTCCAGGGACAGGCTCATGTCGATATTGAAGTTCTCGGAAACCCGCGGTGAAAAGTATTGGGTGTGGGGGTCATAGACACCCGTTACCGAATTCATGAAGACCTGGAAAACGTCTTCACTCTTGGTTTTCAGGGTCCGGTTGAGCTGGCTCTGGTAGCGCTTGGTCAGGGTCTCCCGGGCTTCCTCCAGGGTGTTGCCGGATAGCTTGAGGTTCAGAACCGCGCTTTTGAGCCGTTTGGTCCAGAGTTCATCCATGCTGGCCTGGGTCTTGATCCAGGGCTGGCCTTCCCGGTCGGCGAGGATATAGTCGTCTGAGTTCAGATCCAGTTGTTCAATATTGTTGTTGAGGTTGTCGAGCAAAAACTGCAGGCGCTCCACCACCCGGGTCTGGAAGCGGTTGTAGATGGCAAAGGGCGCATCCAGCTTGCCGGATTTCAGGGCAACGTCCAGGCGGTGGCGGTATTTTTCAAACTCCTGGATATCGGATTCCAGGAAATAGACGCGCTGGTTGTCCAGATTCTTGAGATAGTTGTCAAAAATCTGGGAAGACAGGTTCTGGTCCAGGCGCTGGCTGCGGTAATGGCTATATTCCAGTCCGCGGGCAATGTTGCGGCTGACCG
>JAJUGC010000171.1 GCA_029268325.1 Gammaproteobacteria bacterium
ACACTGGTGCCCGCCTGCACCGAGACAAAACCGGCGGAGGTCTTGAAGGCCTTGAGGTTAATGCCGTCGTGGATGCGGCGGTAACAGGCCGGGGAGCAGTGGTCGATATGGGAAAACTGGCTGATGATGGCGAACTGGTTTTCCGCAACACGGCACACTGTATCCAGCGGCCGGGTCAGGTTGCGCAGCCGACGGGCAATGCCCGTGGCGATCTCGTCGAGAATGCTGCGGTTGTATTGTTGCTGGAGCTGCTCCCAGTTCTTAAGCCCCAGCAAGAGGTAGCTGCACGCTCCGCCCCGGGCTTCGGTCTGGCGCAGATGATCCTGCAGCTTGATGCGGGCGAAGGTCTGGTTCCCTACGCCGGTGACCAGGTCAATCACGTTTTTGGTCTGGTACTCCCGGTTGCTGTCCATGAGCAGCTGGTTGGCCATCAGCAGGGAGTTTTGCATATCGGAAATGCGATCTGCCGCATAGATGCGGGGCAGCAGTTGCCGGTTCATTTCCGACTTGTAGATAAAGTCATCCACGCCCCGGTCGAAGGCTTCCCGCAGGGCTTCCGGGCTTTCCTTGGCGGTGAGCAGAATGACGTAGGTAAAGTGGTTTTGAGCCTCATCCAGCTGCCGTACCTTGGCGGCCAGTTCCAGGCCGTCCATTTCCGGCATCAGCCAGTCTGCGATTAAAACGCTGACCGGGCGCTGCTCTAGCATGCGCAGGGCATCGCCGGCGCTATTGGCAATGCGAATGTCTCGGTAACCTGCAAGTTTCAGGGTTCTGCCAATGATGGTGCTGCTGAATTTGGCATCGTCGACAGCGAGGATGGGAAGGTCTAGATTCGGCATAAAAGCTACTGATTCCGATCTGGGGATTGAAAGCCGGTTTGTTGTACGTATTGTCAATAAAATTCGACAAGTTGTTACATTATAGCCGGACTTGTAGAGACGGGCTGGCCTGCCGCCTATAATATACCGACCTTGCGGCCAGGAGATGGGATTTCTCCGCTCTTTCTGCGTGAGCGGCCGCTCAATCACCGGATTTTCCCGCTCCGGCCAGAGTTGGCGCTGGGGCCTATGACGAAGCGAGGATAAGCAATGCCATCGTTCGATATCGTTTCTGAAGTGGACAAGCACGAGTTGACGAACGCGGTCGATCAGGCCAATCGGGAACTGTCGACCCGATACGATTTTCGCGGTGTGGAGGCTTCTTTTGAGCTGGGCACCGATCAGATCACGCTGACGGCAGAAGAAGAGTTCCAGATCGAGCAGATGTTGCCCATGCTGCAAATGGCCCTGGCCAAGCGCAAGATCGACCAGCGGGTACTGGGCGAGGCCAAGGACCAGAAGTCCGGCAAGCAGGTCAAGCGCACCTACCCGGTCAAGCAGGGGGTGGATCAGACCACCGGCAAGCAAATCGTCAAAATGATCAAAGACTCCAAGATCAAGGTGCAGGCTTCCATCCAGGGCGATTCCGTGCGGGTCACCGGCAAAAAGCGCGACGACCTGCAGGAAGTGATTGCCTTGCTGCGGGGCTCCGATGAAATCGAACTGCCGCTGCAGTTCAATAACTTCCGGGATTGATGCCAGCCAGTTCTTCTATACTTGAACGGGGCCGGCCAAAGGCGGCGTCGGTGCCGCCTCTCGTTAATTGAGCGACTTGGGCAGGCGCTGTAACTTTCAGGTATAGACCTTATTCATGACGAAGCAGTCATCATTATCCTGGCGGGAGGCCATTACGGTTTACTCCCGCCCCCGCGTTTTCTCCCTCCTGTTTCTGGGGTTCTCCGCAGGCCTGCCATATTTGCTGGTGTTTTCCACCCTCAGTGCCTGGCTCGCCAGCGTGGATGTTTCCCGGGCCACCATTGGTTTTTTCAGCTGGTTGGGCGTGACCTATTCCGTCAAGGTGTTCTGGTCGCCGGTGGTGGACCGGCTCAAGCTGGGCTGGCTGGAACGCTGGCTGGGGCAGCGCCGGAGCTGGATGCTGGTGGCCCAGATTGGCGTTGCCATCGGGTTGTTGGGCATGGCGGCAACCGACCCCACCACCAATATTACCCAGGTGGCCTGGTTTGGCTTGCTGGTCGCCTTTTCAGCGGCCACCCAGGATATCAGTGTGGATGCCTACCGGATCGAAGCTGCCAGTGACAAATACCAGGCGGCTATGTCGGCCTGTTACGTGTTTGGTTACCGCTTGGCGCTCTTGGTCGCCGGCGCTGGCGCCCTCTATATCGCCCAGGCGGGCGGCTGGCAGTTGGCCTATACGGTGATGGCGCTGTTGATGGGGGTGGGGATTGTCACCGTATTGTTGGTGCGTGAGCCACCCCGTCGGCGCCCGCCCGCGTTGGATCTGGACCGGGAGGTGGAGCAGGCCGCACAAGCAGGGGGCCATCTGCCTGCCGGCCTGTCGCGGGCGATTGCCTGGTTTGTCTCCGCCGTAGCCGGGCCCTTTGTGGACTTCTTTAAGCGCTATGGCTGGTCGGCCCTGTTGCTGCTGTTGTTCATCAGCCTGTATCGGTTGAGCGATATCATGATGGGGGCCATGGCCAACCCCTTTTATGTGGATATGGGCTATACCCTGGAAGAGATCGCCAACGTGAGTAAAGTCTTCGGCTTCTTTATGACCATGGCCGGCTCTGCTCTTGCCGGGGTGCTGGTAGTGCGCTTCGGAATTCTGCCCATCCTGATGCTGGGCGCCATCATGGCGGCAACCACCAACCTGCTGTTCGCCTGGTTGTCGCTGCAGGAGCCCACCCAACTGTTGCTGGCGTTGGTGATCAGCGCCGATAACCTGGGCGCGGGCATTGCCACCGTGGCGTTCATTGCCTATCTCTCCAGCCTCACCAGTAGTGCCTATTCGGCCACGCAATATGCGCTGTTCAGCTCGTTGATGACGCTGCCGGGCAAGTTTGTGGGCGGGTTCAGTGGGGTAGTGGTCGAGGGCTTGGGATACGGTCACTTCTTTGTGATTACCGCGTGTGCCGGCATCCCGGCGGTGATCCTGTTGCTGCTGTTGATGCGCCACCCGGAATGGACGCCAGCGCGGGCAGAGTCGAAGGCGGATTAGCCAAAGTCGTGGCGAAACCGGCGCAGCGCAATGCGACCCTGGTTCACGGTTACACCTTCTGCCAGCAGCCGCTGGCTTTGCTCTTGAAAGCCTTCAGAACCCGGCGGAAGGGAAATCCGCCCTTGGCTATTGATCACCCGATGCCAGGGAATGCGGGTGTCCTGCGCCAACTGCCGCAGTGCATAGCCAACAAACCGGGCCAAACCCGGCAGGCCCGCGGCACGAGCCACGTCTCCATAAGTCGAGACCCGGCCCGGCGGAATGGCCTGCACTGCTTGCCAGACCATTTGTAGCCGGATATCCGTGGGAGTTGCTTCACTCATTGGAAAAGACAGCGGTGTGAGTACCGCTGCCTTGTACCTGCAGGCGCCCGGTTAAACCCGGATGCCGCCATCCACTTCCACCACGCGACCGGAGAAGTAGTCGTTCTCCAGAATAAAGGCGATGGCGTGGGCGATCTCCTCGGGTTTGCCCATCCGGCGCAGGGGGATTTGCTTGGTCATCATCTCCAGGGCTTCAGGCTTCATGGACGCCGTCATTTCAGTCTCGATGAAGCCGGGCGCCACAGCCGCGGCACGGATGCCATAGCGGGCCAGTTCTTTGGCCCAGGTCACCGCCATGGCGGCAACGCCTGCTTTGGCGGCGGAGTAGTTGGTCTGGCCCATGTTGCCGGCGCGGGAAACACTGGAAATGTTGATAATGCAGCCCTTGCGGCCGGTTTCGATCATCTTGGTGGCCGCTTCCCGGCCACAGAGGAACACGCCGGTCAGGTTCACGTCGATCACCGCTTGCCACTGCTCCAGGCTCATGCGCTTTTCAATCACGCCGTCTTTGCCTTTTACCAGCAGGGCGTCGCGCAGGATGCCGGCGTTGTTCACCAGGCCGTCGATGCCACCGAAATCCTTCACGATCTGGTCGAAGGTGGCGACCACCTGATCTTCTTTAGCAACGTTGCAGATATAGGCGCGGGCGTCGCCACCGGCTTGCTTGCACAGCTCCACGGTTTCGTCGAGCTTCTCCTGGCTCAGGTCGATCAGAGCCAGCTTGGCACCCTTGCCGGCCAGAAAGGTTGCCATGCAACGGCCCAAACCTTGTCCGCCGCCGGTGATGGCGATCACTGCATTTTCAAGATTCATACTGATCCTTCGCTTCGGTTGACTAGAGTGGGAAAACCGGGCTCGGCACGGGCTTTCAACAGAGTTTTGGCACCCGCCATGTCCGGTTTGTACCAGGGTAGAAAGAGGGGGTATTATGGCAGCAATACCCATTTTGTACCAAGCAGTCCGCCAGCCTAACCATCCTCCATTGATTCCTGTCGGCGCTGGTGTAAACCGCTCCATCCCCACGAGAGACGTTCATGCGCTATTTGTTTTTGTTGTTCATCGTCTTACCCATCATCGAGCTTGCCCTGCTGATCCGGGTAGGCGGTGCAATCGGCGTGCTGCCCACCGTTGCCCTGGTGGTGGGAACGGCCATTGCCGGTATTTACCTGCTTCGCCAGCAGGGCGTGCATACCCTGTTTCGTATCAACCAACGCCTGGCGGCAGGGGAGGTACCTGCCCGAGAAATGCTCGAGGGCGTGATTTTGGCCGCCGGCGGCGTGTTCCTGTTAGCACCGGGGATCATTACCGACACCCTGGGGCTGCTCTGTATCCTGCCGGTTACTCGGGCGCTGCTGATCCAATTCCTGGCCAAGCGAGTTCGGGTGTCGCCCTTTGGGCAGCCGCAAGGCCCGTTTGACTACGGACCCGGCCCGACCGGTCCCACCCATCGCCCTGGCCAACCGCCGCTGCAGCCCGGTCAGTCTGACCGCCGGCCGGAAATTATTGAGGGTGAGTATCGGCGGGATGATGATTAACCATTACCTGAGATAACAACGCACAGGTAGCACCGCATAAAAAGGCCAGTTTCACTATTGCCCAGTAGTGGCTGGCCATGTTTTTCCTTTACTTGCTGAAAATTCCTTAGCGACCCTTCTCAAGTTCCTTCCTTCTAGCGGTAGCTTTTGAGTCTCCAAAAGCCCGATTTCCGAGTTACAGAGAGCCTGGCATTTCTTCCAGAATATTGGCGTGAAAAGAACCGAAATAAGCGACACGGTGTCGTTTATCATTCGGGATAAATTGGCTGGGATTTTAAGTTATTGATAATTAATGGGGAAGGTAAGAGTTTGTGGCTGGGTTCAGGGCCGGAAACTGAAATTTGAGGGAAGATATACGACATGATGACGGAAAATTATTAGCTCGAAATATGATCAATATGCCTGGGTGCCTCGTCGCGCAATGGAAAGTGACGGATTATCTGCTTCAATTAGTGGGGGAATAGGCGGCAGGGTGATAGGCGTCATTGTGTCGTATAACTAACGGTTATGTCCTAAATATACAAATGTTAAAGGATTATGGATGACCACTAAATTCGAACAACGTCACGCTCTATTTAACCGGCAGCCCGGTAGAAGGCGACTCATTCGTCGCCTTCTACCGGCTTTTGCTGTCGGCGCCCTATCCGGGCTGGCTGTATTCTATTGGTGGGCGGAATGGG
>JAJUGC010000172.1 GCA_029268325.1 Gammaproteobacteria bacterium
ATACTATCACAGCCAAACTCAGCAATTCGTCATCTAGTGCCAGCGCTAATTTAACCGTTGTTCCTGCATCTGCCGGCTCGCTAACCTTTTTTTCTGCCACACCAACAACTATTGCACTCAAGAACTTGGCAAGCGCCGGGCTAACCACAGAGGCAGAAGTTCAATTCCTTGTAAAAGATGGTGCAGGGAAGCCATTAAAGGGTGAAGTCGTCAATTTCACTTTATCAGATACCACGGGAGGAATAGATCTTACTAACTCTTCTGACATAACGGATACTCAAGGCATTGCCAGAGCTTACGTCAACGCAGGCACAGTTAAAACAACCGTTCGAGTCAATGCGACACTTGACTCCAACCCAGATCTGAAAACCACCTCAAATACAATTGCTATTGGCACCGGCATCCCCAGCGCGGAAACACTTACATTCTCTGCTGATGAATGGAATATGCCGGCTTGCTATGACTCTGGTTATAGCAATGCAATTAATATCAAAGTTTCAGACTTTTACCGCAACCCTATACCTGCCGACACCAAAATCGTCTTTTTTACTAGCCATGGCCAGATAGACTCAGAGTGCGCCTACGACCCTGGTATCGGAGGTTGCTCTGTTAACTGGCGCCCTGCCGAACCTTACCCCAGGGACACCAATGGCAGACTGAGCGTGATGGCAATGCTAAAAGGTGAAGAGCAAGCATCAAAAGATTTGAATGGCAACCACCTTTTTGACACAGATGAAGAGTATCACCCTCTGACCGAGGCATATCTGGACGAAAATACCAACGGACAATATGACCTTGGAGAACGATTCATTGACTGGGACGGAGACGGGGTGTGGTCGGAAACTCCAGCAGTTAATAAGTACGGTTCCCAGAAGTTCAGAGGTGTACGGTGCTCTACAGAAGCTAGAAACGAAGGTCACTGCCAAGACCTGGCAGACCTTTTCATTCAAAGAACTCTAAAAGTATCTTGTCCAGTGCCCAGCGATGGCTCAACAATAACTTTTAGCGACAAGGAATGTTCAACTAGCAGCCAAACTGTAACGGAAACGACATCAGGTGCAAACGATAAAACCCTCTACGTTTGCGTACGAGACGAGTTCGGAGGAGCACCTGCAGCAGGCACTAAAGTTGAAATTAAGAAAGCTTCAGGGGACGCAAGCATTGTTGGCGGTGGCATCTCCAGCACAACTGAACCCAACCTTGTTGGGCCGCAAGTTATTCCTGTAACTATCACACCAAGCACTCTACCATCACAAACGAAACTTACCGTTTCAGTGACCAACGTAGAATCGACCACTCCTGTTCAAAGGTCCTTAACCATCAATCACGACTTGTAAAAAGCAAAATTAGAGAGGCGGCACACAGGCCGCCTCTCCTCTTAACCCCCCCGGACAAACTTCCACCCAAGCAATCACCATGTAGAAGATTGTTCCCTACCTTCCCTTCAGGGATAATACCCCCCCATTTTCCCTGATTATCCAAAAGACATAGCCCCATGAAACAACTCATCGCCGATCTGATTGCCCAGTCGCTCAACCAGCTCCAGGAACAACAGAAGCTGGAGTTGAGCCAACCACCGACCATCAACATTGATGGCACCAAGGATAAGGCCCACGGCGACTATGCCTCCAATATCGCCCTGCTGCTGGCCAAGGAAGCACGCATGCCGCCACGGCAGCTGGCACAGCTGATCCTGGATAACCTGCCGGCCTCCAAGCACATTGCCAAGGTGGAAATCGCCGGCCCCGGCTTTATCAACTTCTTTATCAATGAAGCCAGCCAGCTGGAAATCATCTCCACCATCCTTGACGCCGGCGAAAGCTTTGGCCGCTGCAATATCGGCCAGAACGAGCCCTACCAGGTTGAGTTTGTTTCCGCCAACCCAACGGGTCCCCTCCATGTGGGCCATGGCCGTGGTGCAGCCTACGGAGCCTGTATTGCCAACTTGATGGAAGCGGCCGGCTATGGGGTTCATCGGGAGTACTATGTAAACGATGCCGGTCGCCAGATGAACATTCTGGCCTCCAGCGTTTGGCTGCGTTACCTCGAGCTATGCGGGGAGACTTTCAGCTTCCCCTCCAACGGCTACAAGGGACAGTACATTCTCGAGATCGCCAAGACGTTACAGAACCGCCATGGTGACGCCTTCCGCGTCGCGGCTGCCGAAGTCTTTAAAGACATCCCGGCGGATGAACCCCAAGGCGGCGACAAGGAAGAGCACATTGATGCCCTGGTGGAGCGCACCCGCCAGTTGCTAGGTGACGAGCGCTATTTGGAAGTGTTCGACCTCGGCCTTAATGCCATCTTGGACGACATCAAAGACGACCTGGCCCAGTTCGGCGTACTGTACCAGACCTGGTTCTCCGAACGCTCCCTCAAAGAGGATATCGACAAGGCTATCGCCAAACTGGAAGCCGGCGGCCACCTCTACGAGAAAGACGGCGCACTCTGGTTCCGCTCCACCAGTTTCGGTGACGACAAAGACCGCGTGATCCGCCGCGACAATGGTGAAACCACCTATTTCGCGTCCGACATCGCCTATCACCTCAACAAGTTCGAGCGGGGTTTCTCCAAGGTCATCAACGTCTGGGGTGCGGACCACCATGGTTATATCGCCCGGGTAAAAGCCGCCCTGCAAGCCATGGGGGTTGATCCGGAGCGGCTGATCGTGAAGCTGGTTCAGTTTGCCATCCTGTACCGGGGTGGTGAGCGAGTGCAGATGTCGACCCGCAGCGGCTCATTCGTCACCCTTCGTGAACTACGCGAAGAGGTTGGAGACGATGCGGCCCGCTTCTTCTATGTGACCCGTAAGCCTGAGCAGCATATGGATTTCGACCTGGATCTGGCGAAATCCCAGAGCAAGGACAACCCGGTCTACTACATCCAGTACGCCCACGCCCGGATTTGCAGCGTGTTGAAAAAGCTGGAAGACCAGGGGCAGAAGTGGAACCAGGAAGAGGCCCTGGCCAACCTGCACTTGCTGTCTGAAGAGGCCGAAAAGGATCTGGTTACAGCCCTCTCCCGCTATCCGGAAACCCTGGCTGCCGCCGCGCAACACTTGGAGCCCCATCAGCTGACCAATTACCTGCGCGACCTTGCCAGCGACTTCCATGCGTACTATAACTCTCATAAGGTCTTGACCGAGGACGAGAAACTGCGCGATGCCCGTATCGCCCTGAGTCTCGCTGTCAAGCAGGTGATATACAACGGCCTGGCACTCCTTGGCGTTAGCGCCCCGCAGGCCATGTAACCCGACGCGGGCCGCAAGGCCCGCCTACACGCTAGATGCGACTTTCACACCGGATGTGGCTCGCACATTAGGTGAACCCACATAATTAGATGAGATAGTACCGGCGACACCGGTCGTTTGGATCCATGTCGAAGAATCGTCGCACCCGAAAACCCGCAGTTACCAGAAACAAGGCTCCGGCACCCGCTCCCATTCCCGGCTGGGTCTGGGTTTTCGGTATTTCAGCCTTTCTCTGTTTTGCCGGTTTCCTGTATTACCTGGCCAGTGTTCCGACAACCCAGGAGGCAGTCCAGCCGCCCCCGGTGGCCAAACCGGCACCCCGTCCAGCAACGGAACCGGCCAAGCCTGCCCCTGCCCCAGCAAAGCAGGAGACTTCCCAGGAAGAAGCCCGCTTCAAGTTTTACGAAATGCTGCCCAAAAGCGAGGTAGTTGCCCCCCAGGTGGAGGAGTACAAATCCTCCGGCCCGCGGGAGGTCTATCACTATATTGTGCAAGCAGGCTCTTTCCGCTCCCCGGAAGATGCCGAGCGGCACCGCGCCACGATCGCTTTCCAGGGCCTGAAAGGAACGGTAGACCGAGTCACCGCCAGCGATGGCAGTTATTGGTACCGGGTCAACGTGGGGCCATTTGAGTCCCGCTCCCGCATGAACCGGGCGGTCGACAAGCTGGTGTCCATCAACATCCAGCCTCTCGTCAAACGGGTGAAACCGGAAAACTCCCAATAAGGCCGCTGAGCCGGCCTTTGCTTGAAATTTCCAAACTCAGCTCCATATCTAAGCGGATGCAGGAACAGCACAACAGATTCAGTTCCCGGTTCGCAGAAATGGAGCACTCTCCCCTATGACTACCATCGTCTCAGTTCGACGTGATGGCCAGGTTGCCCTTGGTGGCGACGGCCAGGTTACCCTTGGCAATACGGTCATGAAAGGCAATGCCCGTAAGGTCCGCCGCCTCTACCAGAACAAGGTTATTGCCGGCTTTGCCGGTGGCACCGCCGACGCCTTCACCCTATTCGAGCGCTTTGAGGCCAAGCTGGAAAAGCACCAGGGTAATCTCACCCGCGCGGCTGTCGAACTAGCCAAAGATTGGCGCACGGACCGGGCGCTACGCCGTCTGGAAGCCCTTCTGGCGGTGGCCGACAGCACCACCTCGCTGATCATCACCGGCAACGGGGATGTGATCGAACCCGAACACAGCCTGATCGCCATTGGCTCCGGTGGCCCCTATGCCCAGGCTGCAGCCAGGGCCCTGCTGGAAAACACCAGCCTAAGCGCCCGGGAAATCGTCGAGAAAGCACTCCATATCGCTGGCGATATTTGTATCTATACCAATCACCAGCCCACAATCGAAGAAATTAACGGCTGATACGGCACCAGCCAAAGCCTATTCATTGTTTGATGATCCATTTTAAAAAGAGCTATTTGCCATGTCTGCCATGACTCCGCGAGAAATCGTCAACGAACTGGATAAACATATTATCGGCCAGCACGAGGCCAAGCGGGCCGTTGCCATCGCGCTGCGCAACCGTTGGCGGCGCATGCAGGTCGGAAGTCCCCTGCGGGAAGAAATCACCCCAAAAAATATCCTCATGATTGGCCCGACCGGTGTCGGTAAAACCGAAATTGCCCGGCGCGTCGCCAAGTTGGCCGATGCTCCCTTCATCAAGGTGGAAGCCACCAAATTTACTGAAGTGGGCTATGTGGGACGTGACGTGGAGTCGATTATCCGCGACCTGGTGGACTCCGCCATCAAGATGTTCCGCGAAAAGGAAATGGCCAAAGTGGAATCCAAGGCCCTGGATGCTGCCGAAGAGCGCATTCTCGATGCCTTGCTGCCCCCGGCCCGCTCCGTGAGCGAGCACGACCAGGAACGGGAGTCCACGGCACGCCAGGTGTTCCGTAAGAAGTTGCGGGAAGGCGTTCTGGATGACAAGGAAATCGATATCGAAATCAAGGCCGCACCGGTAGGTGTAGAGATCATGGCCCCTCCCGGCATGGAGGAAATGACCAGCCAATTGCAGAGTATCTTCTCCAACATATCCGGTGACCGTAAGCGCACCCGCAAAATGAAAGTGGCCGATGCCCTGCGCAAGGTCAAGGAAGAGGAAGCGGCCAAGCTGGTCAATGAAGAAGAGATCAAGCAAAAGGCCATCCTCGCCGTGGAACAGAACGGCATTGTGTTCATTGATGAAATCGACAAAATTGCCAAACGCGCCGAACACTCTTCGGCTGACGTTTCCCGTGAAGGTGTCCAGCGGGACTTGCTGCCCCTGATCGAGGGCAGCACCGTCAACACCA
>JAJUGC010000173.1 GCA_029268325.1 Gammaproteobacteria bacterium
AACCGTATTAAACACCGCCTGCGGGCTACAGGGGAGCGAGAACTCAACTCCCGGGTGGTCGGCGAGGAGGTGATGGATGAGCTGCGGGGCCTGGATGCAGTGGCCTATGTGCGCTTTGCTTCCGTTTATCGCAGCTTCCAGGACATCAACGAGTTTCGGGAAGAAATCGACCGGCTGTCCCGCAAGGAGCCGGACGGCACCTGAGTACGCCTCGGGGCCAGAGGGTGATTCAAGCAATGTTCCACATCGGCGAAGCCGCCAGGAAGTAAACCATGAGTGAGGCAGGCAAGGGCTCCAGTAGCGGTTCTCAGCGGCTTGTGCCACAGCAGTTCATGGCCCAGGCACTTCAACTGGCGGAGCAGGGCCTGTATACCACCGACCCCAACCCCAGGGTGGGCTGTTTGGTCGTGAAAGACGGGCAGGTTGTTGGCCGCGGCTGGCACCGTCGTGCCGGGGAGCCCCATGCGGAGGTGCATGCCTTGCAGGAGGCGGGCGAGCAAGCCCGGGGGGCGACCCTCTATGTGACCCTGGAGCCATGTAGCCACCATGGCCGTACGCCACCCTGTGCCGAGGCGGTTCTACGTTCGGGAGTCCGCCGCGTGGTCGTGGCCATGCGCGACCCCAACCCCCAGGTGGCAGGGCGGGGGCTGGAGATGTTACGCCAGGCGGGGATCGAGGTGGAAGTGGGCGTCCTGGAGAAGCAGGCCCGCGAGCTTAACATAGGTTTTGTAAGCCGGATGGAGCGTGGCCGTCCTTGGGTGCGGTGCAAGCTGGCCATGAGTCTGGACGGACGCACGGCCATGGCTTCTGGCGAAAGTTTCTGGATAACCGGACCTGCCGCTCGGCAGGATGTCCAGCGGCTGCGGGCACGTAGCTCGGCCGTGATCACCGGAGTCGGCACCTTGCTGCACGACAACCCTTCCATGAATGTTCGTGCTGCCGAGCTGGGAAAGCCAAGCCTGGACGAGTCCCAGATTCGTCAGCCACTGCGGGTGGTTGTGGATTCCGGCCTGCGTGGGCGGCCAGATGCCAAGCTCTTTGGTTTGGAAGGGGACACCCTGGTGGCGTATGGACCCTCTCGGGTGGCGGCGGATGCCGTACAAGAATTCCAGGCGCGGGGGATTACCCTCTTGCCATTAGATGAAAATGAAGCAGGCCTGGATTTGGCGCAGCTGCTTAAGGAATTGGCGGCACGGGGCTGCAATGAGGCTCTGGTGGAGGCCGGAGCCGGCCTGAGCGGCGCTTTTATGCGCGCTGGCTTGATTGATGAGCTTTGGGTTTATATGGCGCCCAAGCTGATGGGCAGTTCAGCAAGGCCATTGCTTGATCTGCCGGAAGTGACCACCATGGCTGAGAGTGTGCCGCTTGAGTTACAGGATGTGCGACAGGTTGGGCAAGACTTACGGCTGATTTATTCGCCGCCAGCGCCGGCGAAAGCAAACCTTTGACTGAGAGGACCATTGCGTGGAACTGAATACCGTCGAAGAAATTATCGAGGATATACGCCAGGGCAAGATGGTAATTCTCATGGATGATGAAGATCGCGAAAACGAAGGCGATCTGATTATGGCGGCAGAATGTGTCCGTGCCGAGGACATCAACTTCATGGCACGCTTGGCCCGTGGTCTGATTTGCATGCCGATGACGCGTGAGCGGTGCGAACAGCTGAACCTGCCCCTGATGGTGCAGCGTAACGCCTCTGGGTTTGGCACCAAGTTCACCGTGTCTATCGAAGCCGCCGAAGGGGTCACCACCGGCATTTCCGCAGCCGACCGGGCGCATACCGTTCGGGTCGCTGCTGCCAAGAATGCACGGGCAGAGGATATCGTCAGCCCCGGACATATTTTCCCGCTGATGGCCCAGCCCGGCGGGGTATTGTCCCGCGCCGGCCATACTGAAGCCGCCTGTGATTTGGCCCGTCTGGCCGGGTTTGAGCCGGCTGGCGTGATCTGCGAGATCATGAACGAAGACGGCACCATGGCCCGCCGTCCCGAGCTGGAAAAGTTCGCCAAGGAGCATGGCCTCAAGATCGGTACCATTGCAGACCTGATCCACTACCGCACCCTCAAGGAAAAAACCGTCGAGCGTGAGGAAGAGAAGGATCTGGCTACCGACTACGGCGAGTTCCGCATGCTGACCTACCGGGATACGGTTAATGGCGGTATGCACCTGGCGCTGGCCAAGGGCGATATCCGCCCCGACGAGCCGACCCTGGTACGGGTTCACCTGGCGGATACCATGCGGGACCTGCTGGGTGCCCATCGTCCTGGTAGCACGAGCTGGCCCATTGGTCGGGCGCTGGCCCGGGTGGCCGAAGAGGGCAAGGGAGTGGTGGTGCTGCTCAATTCCAGTGAGTCCAACGGCGACATCGAAGAGCAGGTACGGGAGTTCTTTAACGAGCGCCGTGGCCGTTGGAGCGGACACAGTGGCTCTGGTGTCTACATGACCGTGGGCACCGGCTCCCAGATCCTGCGTGACCTGGGAGTGGGCAAGATGCGCTTGCTCAGCTCCCCCATGAAATTCAGCGCCCTCTCTGGGTTTGACCTGGAAGTGGTCGAGTATATTCCCTATGAGCCGTTGTCGTCCTGACGGCTCTTCCAAGCATCTGAGGAACAGATATGAAAGATGTAAAAACCTACGAGGGTGACTTCAGAAACTGTGCCGGGCGCTATGCCATTGTGGTCGGCCGCTTTAATGCCTTTGTTGTGGAAAGCCTCGTGGAAGGCGCCATCGACACGTTGATGCGCCACGGTATTCCCGAGTCTGACATTACCATTGTACGGGTGCCGGGCGCTTTTGAAATTCCGCTGGCCGTAAAGAAAATGGCGGAAACCGGAGAATACGATGCCGTCATCGCCCTGGGTGCGGTGATCCGTGGGGGCACGCCCCATTTCGACTATGTTGCCGGCCAGTGTGCCAGCGGCCTGAATCAGGTTGCCCTGGCTACCAGTGTGCCGATTGCTTTTGGTGTGCTGACTGTGGACACGATCGAGCAGGCGGTGGAGCGCTCCGGAACCAAGGCGGGCAATAAGGGGATGGAGGCAGCCTTGTCTGCCATCGAGATGGTCAGTCTGTTGAAACAGCTGGGTGAATAAGTGAGCGACGACCAAGGCAAACCCAGGGGGCCGCGCAGGGCTTCCCGTGTCGAACAGCGGCGCCGGGCGCGGCAGATGGCGTTACAGGCGCTCTATCAATGGCAGATGGCGGGCGCCTCCCTGAGCCAGATCGAAGCCGAATTCATGGTCGACAATGACATGAACCTGGTCGACGGTGCCTATTTCCGGGAGCTCTTGCATGGCGTTCCGGCACGGCTGGCGGAATTTGACAAGCTGATCGAGCCACTGCTGGATCGCCCCCTGAAAGACGTGGATCCCATTGAGCTGTCCCTGGTGCGGATGGGCGCCTACGAGCTGAAAGAACGGCTGGACGTGCCCTATCGGGTGGTCATCAACGAAGAGGTGGAGTTGGCGAAGAAGTTTGGTGGTACCGACGGCCACAAGTTCGTCAATGGCATCCTCGATAAACTGGCCGCTCGGCTGCGTATGGCGGAAATCCGCGGCAGTCGCTCTTCCGGTTAGGCGTTATTTTCCGGTTAGGCGTTATTTTCCGGTTAGGCGTTATTTTCCGGCGAGGCGCTATTTTCCAGTTTCCAGGGAGTTTCCAGTTTCCAGCGAGGCACTATGTTTGGCTCCAGTCCTGCAGGTCCTGGTGAGTTCGAGCTGATCGAGCAGTATTTCCGTCAGCCCGGAGCGGCGGCTGCGCTGGAGTCCGAGCAGGGCGCAATCCTGTTGGGGATTGGCGACGACTGTGCTGTGGTAGACGTGGCCGCCGGGCGCAAGCTGTTGATGTCCATCGACACCCTGGTGGAGGGTGTCCATTTCCTGCCTGGCACGGAGCCGGACGTGTTAGGCTGGCGTTCCCTGGCGGTCAATATTAGCGATTTGGCGGCTATGGGGGCTGATCCCTGGTGCTTTACCCTCGCCTTAACCTTGCCGCGTACCGATACTCACTGGCTGCGGGAGTACTCCCAAGGGCTCTTCAGGCTGGCAAAGCGCTTTGGCATGCATTTGATCGGTGGCGATACTACCCGAGGCCCTCTCACCCTGACTCTGCAGGTGCAGGGTACGCTTGCCGGAGCCCCTTTGACCCGAAGTGGCGCCAAGCCGGGTGATTTGGTGTTGGTCTCGGGCACGCTTGGGGATGCGGCCGCAGCGCTGCGCTTTCTGGACTTGCCCCGCGAGGCCTATAACGACGCCCAGCAGTATTTACGGCGCCGTTATGAGTATCCGGAGCCCCGTGTCGCCATTGGGCAAAAGCTAAGGGGGCTTGCCACGGCGGCTATTGATATCTCCGATGGCTTGTTGGCGGACCTGGGGCATATCTGTGAGCGCTCCGGTGTTGGTGCCTGGATCGCGCCCGCCCAAGTGCCGCTTTCCGCGGCCATCCGGGCGGAACTGCCTCGGGACGATGCGCTGCAGTGTGCACTGGAAGGGGGGGATGACTACGAGCTGTGCTTTACCCTACCGCCGGACAAACTGCGTCATATACAGAACTGGGTGGAAGAGGGGCTGGTTACCCTGGTTGGTGAAATCACCTCTGAACCCGGCCTCTGGCTGCGGGATCCCAGTGGGCAATTGCAGGTGACCTCCAGCCGTGGCTACCGCCACTTTGAATAACTCTTAACCTGGTCAGTAGCCCTATCACAGTGTTGTTGATGGATAGGGTAGCGGTTTGCCTTGAAATTGTCGGTTCGGGCCGGCCCAAAGTGGGTGAGCCCGGGGTCAGTTGAGTGATGAGAGGCGTCCAAACTGCTAACTGCGTCGAATCTTAAATTGCACCAAATAGTAAGCTGCACGAGAAAAAGCGAGATACGCAAAACAAGAAGGAGTCCTTGTGTCTCAGGATGTAGAAGCTGTAAAAGCGATTCCCCCGCGTCATTTTCCGTTAGGGTTCTGGCATAACCCCATTCATTTTTTGGCCTTCGGCTTTGGCAGCGGCTTGGTGCCGAGAGGGCCGGGCACTGCCGGTACCCTGGTGGCGGTGTTTCTATTTTGGTGGTTGCAGTATTTGCCGTTTGTCAGCCTGCTGTTGGTGGTTGCGCTGGCGTTTGTGGCCGGTGTGGGAATCTGCGGGCTTGCCTCCAAACGGCTGGGGGTAGAGGATCATCCGGGGATTGTCTGGGACGAATTTGTCGGCTATTGGCTGACCATGTGTTTTGCACCGCCTGGATTGTTCTGGATGCTGGTCGGCTTTGTGCTGTTCCGCTTCTTTGACATCCTCAAGCCTTGGCCCATCAGCTGGATTGATCGCCGGGTGTCGGGTGGGCTGGGCATCATGCTGGATGATCTGCTGGCCGGAGTTTATGCCGGGCTGGTGGTGTTGGCCTTGGCTTTGACATCCTCCCCAGCCTAAAGGCTGGAGATTCCTACGGAGTGTTGCGTTGATCTGCAACAGCTCTTCGGCGGGTTCTTGCTTCAACGAGATTGCCCAGGGGAGAAGGCTTGG
>JAJUGC010000174.1 GCA_029268325.1 Gammaproteobacteria bacterium
GAAGGCGATCCCGGCGTCGTTAATGATGCCCTTGTGCACCGGAGCCGTCACCATGGCGCCGAACTCCCCGCTCAGACAGCCGTTAACGGCTCGGCGCAGGGTATCAAGCACATACTGGGCGTTGCTCACATTCAGCACACCCGCCTGGGCCGAGGCCTGTAACCCCACGGGCAGCACACAGAGCTGGCCCGGCTGGTCAGCCACCGGCGCCTGGTGGGCATCAAACCGGCGCACCTGGAGCGGCAAACCCAGCTGTTTCGCCCGCTCGGCCAAAAGATCCGGGTCGGCAATCACCACCCACTCCACATCCTCCGGCCGCTGCAGTTGGGCCAGTTGAACGCACAGATCCGGGCCAATGCCCGCCGGCTCGCCGGCTGTAATGGCTAACCTCATGCTTATGCCTGCTCTTTGATTTCCACGTAGGCTTCTTCGCGGATTTCCCGCAGCCAGCTTTCCAGTTCTTCCTCAAACTTGCGGCGGAACAGTAACTGGCGAACCTGGGCTTCCTGCAACTGCGCCCCGATATCCTGCTGGCGGCGTTCCAGCACTTCCAGGATGTGCCAGCCAAATGGGGTACGAAACGGCTTGCTGACCTCTCCCAGCCCACTGGCCTTCATAACTTTCTCGAACTCCGGCACCGTGTCACCGGGGTTCAGCCAATCCATTTCACCGCCGGTGCTGGCAGAAGCCGGATCGTCGGAATAGGCCTTGGCCAGGTCCACAAAGCTTTCGCCACCTTGGGTGATGCGCTTGTACAACTGCTCGATCAGTTGCTGGGCTTCGTATTCAGAGCGGATTTCCGTGGGCCGGATCAGGATATGCCGCACCCGGGACTGCTCCACGATCTGGCTGGCCCCACCGCGCTTGTCCATCAGTTTGATCAGGTGAATGCCACTGCCGGCCGCAATGGGTTCGGCCACTTCGCCAACCTTCATGCGAGGCGCCAGGTCCACAAACAAAGTGGGCAGCTGTTCGGCACTGCGCCATCCCAGCAGGCCGCCTTCCAGAGCGGTTTGGGCATCGGAGTGGGCCATGGCCAGCTGCTGGAAGTCAGCCCCTTGCTGTAACTGCCGATACAAGTCCTGGGCTTTGGCCTGGACCTCGTTCAGCTGCTCCTGGCTGGGCTGCTCCGGCACGGCGATCAGAATATGCCCCAGCAGATACTCTTCGGAGGTTTGGGATTTGCCTTCCGCGGACTGGAGATAGGCTTCCACTTCCGCATCGGAAATAACAATCCGGGCCTCAACCCGACGCTGCTGATAACGGCTTATCACCATCTCGCGGCGGATCTGCTCGCGAGCCTGGGCATAGGACAGTCCCTCGCTGGCCAAAGCCTGCTGGAACTGCTCCAGGGTCATCCCGTTGCTTTGGGCAATCCGGGCCATGGTCTCGTTCAGCTGGTTATCACTGATACGGATACCCGCCATGGTGGCCCGCTGCAACTGGATGCTTTCCATGACCAGTTGCTCCAGAACCCGCTTGCGCAGCACTTCCAGGTTCGGCGGCGGCATGTTCTGCTGGCGCATCCGGTTCAGGATCTGCCCCATCCGCTGATCCAGCTCCGACTGCATGACGATGTCATCGTCGACCACTGCAACCACCCGGTCCAGGGGTTGTACGTCAGCCCGGGCCGCCACCGGCCCCATCAGCAGGGCCAACAGCAAAAGCCCAGCCCAGATCGGGAAGAGTCGCTCGTGAACGGTAAAGTGCTGTGAAAGATGCATGGAATTCCAACTAAATCTGTGGTTGATCATCAGGGCCCATAGAACGACGGCAGTCGCTCCTGGCCCACCAAATACTGTTCCCGGGCTTCGTACCCGATGATTGCCTCACCCAGGTCGGAGCCACTGCCGGCTCCCAGGCCGGATAACCCCTTCAGGAAGAATCGGACAAAAATACTGCGATCAAGTTCGCTGGGGGCATTCACATCCGAGTCGTCCAGATAGCTTTGCGCCACCACCTGCAGGCGCCAGCAACAGCTGCGATATTCGATCCCCGCCAGGGTGCCCACGGTCCGGTGGTTGGGCAGGTTGAACAGCCAGCGACCGATAAAGCTCAACCGGTCGGTCAACGGGAAAATGGTCGAGACATCCGTCTGCTCCAGATAGCCGCTGGGACGGGCATGCCCCTCACGATAGTTGCTGATATAGCGATGGCTCAGGTTCAGCAAGTAGGCATAATCCGGGCCGTGAAAGCGCAGGGTGGTAGCTCCCTGCTCGGTGCGCTGTTCCCGAGGGTCCCACAGCCCTTCCACTTTAATGTCCAGCAGGCTGGACGGTCGCAACAGGGCCTCGCCGGCCAGGACCGAATCACTACGGGTCTCCGCCACCCGGCCGCGCAGCCCGACGTTGCGGTCATCGAAATAATAAACCTGGCCCAGGCTCAAACGGGCCCGCTCAATCCCGGTTTCCAGCTCGGTGAAGCGCGTGGTCAGCCCCAGGGTCAGGCGGTTATTGTCGCCCACCCGGTCCCCGCCGGAGAAACGGTCATCACGAAACAGCTGGTTATAGCTGAACGTGGAGAGGGTGGTATCAAACAACGGATAGTCGTCCTGATCCCGCTCTGGCGAATAGACATAGAACAGGCGGGGCTCCAGGGACTGGTTCAGGTTCTTGCCCAGCAGGCTCAGAGAACGGTCCAGGTAGATACCTGCATCCACCGTATAGAAGGGAACCGTCCGGTGCAGGGTATCTTCCTCACCCGGCAGCACATCATCCAGCAGGTAACTGGTATGGTCCAGGCGTACCGCCGGCGCGAAATAGCCCCACACGGTTTGCAGCGGCAACGCCACCCTCGGAGTGAACCGCAAGCGGTTACCCTTGACCTGCTGGCGGGGCGTCAGGTTTTCATCGTTCCGCCAAAAATAGGTGTATTCGCTAAACAGCTCATATTCCACGTCATCCGTCAGCCACAGGCCTTCAAACGTCAGGGAGGGCAGACGCATATAGGGCCGGTCGGCATCGGCAATCACCGGGTCGACCGTTTGAAAGCCCTGCACCAGGGACTGTACCGCCCAGTTTTCGGTGGCGTAGGTCAGTTGCCAGAACCGTTCCAGATGGGTGTCATTGCTGATTCTCAAGTCCCGCGCCAGGTCCGAGATGTAGTCGTCGTCGCTGACCGCATTGAAATCCAGTTCCGAGTACCAGTTGTCACCGACAGTGATCTCGTTTTCGATATCCAACCCCCAGCGCTGGGCACTGGAGCCTGGATACTCCCGGACGAACTCATCGTCGGAGCCAATAAAGCCAACGCGGGCCTCGGTACGGCTAAACTCGTTGAGATGACGGCCTTCAAGTTCGGAATGCAGCCCCCGGCCATGGATATAGCTGGGCGTATAGGTGGCATCATAGTTGGGCGCCAGGTTGAAGTAGTAAGGCGTGCTCAGAAACCCTCCGCGTCCCACATTGGAAGTTCCCACCGAGGGATAGAGAAAGCCGCTTTTGCGACGGTCGTCGATGGGAAAGGTCATGTAGGGCACGTAGAAGATGGGGATATCCTCAACCCGCAAGACGGCATGGTGCGCAGTGCCAAAGCCTTCCTCCCGATCCAGCAGAATCCGGCTGGCCTTCAGGGACCAGTCCTCTTCCCGGGGCGGACAGGTGGTGTACACGCCGTTTTCAATCAGCACCTGCTCCGGCTGCGGCCGGGAGATTGAGTCCGCACTGCCCCGTAGCTCCAAGTCATGGACCAGGTAGCTGCCATTGCTCAGCTCAAAATAGCCCGTGTTGGCGTCATAGTGGGCCCTGTCGCCGGTCACCAGCAGGCTCGGGCCACGCACGGTGACGCCGTCGCGGACCTCCGCTGACTGGCTCGCCTCATGGTAGACCGCGTGAGATCCACTCAGCCAGTAGTTGCCCTGCTCAATTTCCACCTGCCCACTCAACTCCACCACGCCCCCTTCGGGCCCGGTGGAATAGTTGGAGTTCTCGGCGCCGGCAAACACGGGCAGCACGCTGGTATCTGCCGACAGCAAGTCGCGGCGCGGCAATTGGCCATCACGCCCGTAGGAGGGCTGAAGGTAGCCGCCTTCACAATAGATGGGAATCCGCACCTGCTGCTGGGAAGGCAGCTCCGCCCTGGGCCGCCAGTCAAGCAAGGCTGCATCAACGGCGGGCTCCGCCGTAACGGACCCGGCACAGACCAGGGTTGTCAACCCGAAAAGAACGGCCTTTGTCTGAGCCCTACGTTGTTTCATTCCTGTCGCTCTCAATTCACCCCACGGATTACACTCTGCCAGACTGGGGCGGTTCGGTGAAAATGGCATGAATGATAAACCCTGGGGCAGCTTGGCTCCACTGTTTCCGTGACAGGGACTCCACTTCGCTACCGGTTTCTCATCGCCCGGTGCGGATATTGTGGTCAGCTGCTGACCGGGAAACCACATCATCTCTCACTGTTTTCCGTCTCACCCATCGACCGCCGCGATTCAACTGACCTCGATGCTGGCTGGCGCTATACTTGTGCATCCACCACTTACTGTTGCCATGATGCCAAGCCCATGATGTCATCTTCCCAAGATCGCCGTTTGCAAGACCTGACCCAGTGGCTCCACCAGGTTATTACTCCCAACACCGGCCTGGAGGTCCGGCCCCTTTCAGGGGATGCCAGCTTTCGCCGCTACTTCCGCGCCCAACGGGGCGAGCAGACCTGGGTGGTGATGGACGCCCCCACCGACAAGGAAGACTGCCGGCCGTTCTGCGCCATTGCCCGCGCCTGGCGGACCTGCGGGGTACAGGTGCCGGAAATCCTCGCCCAAGATCTGGACCAGGGCTTTTTACTGCTCTCAGACTTCGGTGACGACCTGCTGTTGAGCCTGCTGGATCAGGATAATGCCGACACCATTTACCGCCAGGCCATCGACCATCTGTTGCTCATCCAGGACTGCCCCTCCCCTGCCGACCACCCGTTGCCGCCCTACGACCGTGCCCTGCTGGCCCGGGAGATGGAGCTGTTTCGCGACTGGCTGGTGGGCCAGAAGCTGGGCCTTCAGCTCAGCGACAGCGAACATCAAGTGCTGGACCAGGCCTTCGAGGCCCTGATCCAGAATGCCCTGGCCCAACCCCAGGTTACGGTGCACCGGGATTACCACTCCCGTAACCTGCTCCTGGCGGACAACCAGATTGCCGTGCTGGATTTCCAGGATGCAGTGAACGGTCCCTACACCTATGACCTGGTTTCCCTGCTCAGGGATTGCTACATCCGCTGGCCGTTAGAGCAGGTGCGCAGTTGGGCCCTGTATTACCACCGCCTGGCGGGCGAGCGCGGTATCAGCCAGGAACCTGAACAACAGTTTCTGCGCTGGTTCGACCTGATGGGCGTCCAGCGCCACCTTAAAGCCTCCGGCATCTTCGCCCGCCTGTCCATTCGCGACGGCAAGCACGGCTACCTGAACGATATTCCCCGCACAGTGGGCTATATCGACCAGGTCCTGGCAGGCTATCCGGAGTTTGCGAGCCTGCACCAGTGGCTTCAGGAGCGCGTCCTGCCGGCGATCGA
>JAJUGC010000175.1 GCA_029268325.1 Gammaproteobacteria bacterium
AGGCCAAGATGAAGGAAACCGGCGCCTTGCTGGCCGGTGAGATGAGCGGCCATGTGTTCTTCAAGGAGCGTTGGTTCGGCTTTGATGACGGCCTCTACAGTGCGGCCCGCCTGCTGGAAATTCTCGCCCTGGATGAGCGGGGCAGTGACGAGGTTTTTGCCGCTTTCCCGGAAGATGTGAGCACACCGGAAATCAATATCCCCGTTACCGAGGCTAGCAAGTTCGAACTGGTGGAGCGGCTGATCGCCCAAGGGGATTTTAGCGGGGGCAACCTATTGACTATTGACGGGCTGCGAGTGGACTATCCCCAGGGCTGGGGGCTATGCCGGGCCTCCAATACCTCGCCGGTCCTGGTGCTGCGGTTTGAGGCGGAAAGCCAGGAGGCGTTGAAACAGATCCAGGAGATCTTCCGTAGCCAGTTGCTTGCCATCGACAGTTCCCTGTCCCTGCCGTTCTAGGTTCCGAAGGATGGGAGATAAGCACTAATCCTTTCTGGAGTCTGGCGTTAAGATGCGTAATGATGATGGCCCGTATGGGCCATTGTCCGTTTGAGTTTTCGAAAACCGTATTTGAATAGGATCCATGCCGATGTTAGACCGCGAATCAGCCATGCAGGTCGCCGATGTCCTGAGCAAGGCGTTGCCGTATATTCAGCGTTTTACAGGTAAAACCATCGTGATCAAGTACGGCGGCAACGCCATGATCGACGAAGATCTCAAAAACAGCTTCGCCCGTGACATCGTCATGATGAAGCTGGTGGGTATCAACCCGGTGGTGGTTCATGGTGGCGGGCCCCAAATCGGCGAGCTGCTGAACAAGCTGAATATCGACTCCCAGTTCATTGACGGCATGCGGGTGACCGACAGCAAGACCATGGATGTGGTACAGATGGTGCTCGGTGGCCTGGTGAACAAGGACATCGTATCCCTGATCAACCGCAATGGCGGCCGTGCGGTGGGGTTGACCGGTAAGGATGCGGACCTGATCCGGGCCCGTAAGCTGAAGGCGGTGCGGGCTTCGTCCGCGGAGAACCAGGCCCCGGAAATCATCGATATCGGCTTGGTGGGTGAAGTGGAGCAAGTGAACGTGGATGTGCTCGACATGCTGGTGCAGGGCGATTTCATCCCGGTGATCGCACCCGTGGGGGTGGGCCCGGATGGCATGTCCTACAACATCAATGCCGATCTGGTGGCAGGCAAGGTGGCGGAAGCCCTGCAAGCTGAAAAGCTGATTCTCTTGACTAATATCTCCGGGTTGATGGACAAGCAGGGCAAGGTGCTGACCGGGCTCACGACAGAACAGGTCAATGCGCTGATTGCCGATGGCACCATCTACGGCGGCATGCTGCCCAAGATTCGCTGCGCCTTGGATGCGGTCAAGGCGGGTGTGACCAGTGCCCATATCATTGATGGCCGCGTGGCCCATGCCACCTTGCTGGAGATTTTTACGGATGAAGGCGTCGGAACACTGATTACCGAGCGCCATTAAGGGCTGTTGGCAGGCCCGGAGCCTGCGACTCGGCTTTCGAGCCTGGCTCTGGGCTGAGGGGGGAGCCCTAGTGCAGGGCGGGAAACTGCCCGGCGAACTTCTGGATCCATTCGTTGGCGGCTTCCTCGCCGCTGAGGGTGCGTCCTTCGGTCTTCTCCACGTGTCGCTTATACTGTTCGATATGGCAGACCTGTTCCACCATGCGTACATTGAACACATCTGTCGTGTCCAGAAAGTGGACGCCGATTTCATACCCCTGATCGCAGGGGTGACACCAGACCACCTGGCCCTGGGCTTGTAGCGGCGGATCGGAGAAGGGAATGCGGATCTGCAGGATGGCGCCGACCGGGAATGGCCGCCTCTGAACAAAGGCCAAACCGCCCTTGCTGATGTTGGACAGGGTGGGGTGCGCCCGGGATGGCTCCTGGGACAGGGAGACCTCGATGGGGATGTCGGTTGGATGGCGGATGAATTCGCGGCTGTGCTTGTGCATCTGCTTGGACATAAGGACTTCGATCACTCCTGCTGGGGGCCTGGGGTGGAGGCGATCTGTCCGCACCAGGGTAGTGCACTTGACCCCGAGGTGCAAACTTTGTCTGAACGGCTCGCCCTGGCCTGCTGGCCAACCTGTTGAATGCTGGCGAAAGTGCTGATTGCTGGCGAAAGTAGTGATTGCTGGCGAAAGTATAAAGTGGGCCGGGCCCAAATCCGTAGTCCGAGGCCTGTCGACCGCCGTTATCGATTTTGCCGAGAACACGAGAACAGAGGGACTGGTGCGAATGTCTGGGGCAGAACATGCCAGACAAGGCCCGGGAAATCCTGGATAAGACCAATGGGACGAAGGGCTCTTTGATCCCCGGTATCAAAGCAGGTGTGTGATGAAAGGCATCGCTTCACTGACATTGGAAGAACGGTTGCGGCAGCTGATCGCCCTGCCATCCGTAAGCTGTTCCCTGCCGGAATGGGACCAGAGCAACAAGGCAGTCATCGATTTGCTGGCCCACTGGTTTGAAGACCTGGGCTTTGCCGTCGAGGTGCGGCCCATCAGCGGTGCGCCGGGCAAATATAACCTGGTGGCGGTAAAGGGACAGGGGCCCGGCGGTCTGGTGCTGGCTGGCCATACGGACACGGTGCCCTACAATGCTGAACGCTGGAGCCAGGACCCATTCCGGCTGACCGAGCGGGACCAGCGCTACTATGGGCTGGGCACCTGTGACATGAAAGGCTTTTTCGCCATTGTCACCGAGGCGGTCCAAGTCTTCCAGGACAGGGATCTGCAGCAGCCCCTGATCATCCTGGCCACAGCCGACGAAGAAAGCTCCATGAGCGGTGCCCGGGCCTTAGCGGCCCAGGGCTTTCCCCGGGCGCGCTATGCGGTCATTGGCGAGCCGACCGGGCTGCGTCCCATTCGTATGCACAAGGGGATCATGATGGAGTCCCTGCGGGTGACCGGCCAGGCCGGGCACTCGTCCGACCCCTCCCTGGGCCGTAACGCCATCGACGCCCTCCATGACATGATGGGCGCGCTGATCCAGTTACGCCGCCAGTTGCAGCAAGACCATCAGAACCCTCAGTTCCGGGTCGCCCATCCCACCCTGAACTTTGGCTGTATTCACGGGGGCGACAACCCTAACCGGATCTGTAATGCCTGTGAGCTGCAGTTTGACCTGCGCCTGCTGCCAGGAATGGATAACGACGCCATGCGTGAACAGATCCGTAATCTGGTGGCTCCCATTGCGCAGCGCCACGAGGTGCAAGTAGAGTTGCAACCATTGTTTGCCGGCGTTGATGCTTTTGAAGAGCCGGCCGATGCAGAGTTGGTCAAGGTGTGTGAGCAGTTAACCGGCTATACCGCCGGCGCGGTGGCGTTTGCAACCGAGGCCCCCTATTTGCAGCAACTGGGTATGCAAACGCTGGTGCTGGGGCCGGGGCATATCGACCAGGCCCACCAGCCGGATGAATATCTGGCCCTGGACCAGATTGCGCCTGCCATTCGGCTGCTGCGGCAACTGATTGAACGTTTCTGTCTGGAAGGATCACCGAGTTGAATATCGCCGATCAGGTCTACTGGTTCCGCCATTCCGCACCCTATATCAATGCCCATCGCGGAAGAACCATGGTGTTGCTGTTGGGGGGCGAGGTGTTGGAGCATCCCAACCTGACCCACATCATCCATGATATTGCGCTGCTGAACAGCCTGGGCGTGCGCCTGGTGATCGTCTTTGGCGCCCGCCCCCAGATCGACCAGCGACTGCGGGACGCCGGCGTGGAGCCCCAGTTCCACCACGGCATGCGGGTCACCAATGAACAGGCTCTGGTGTGTGTGCAGGAAGCGGTGGGGCGACTGCGTCACATGCTGGAAGCCCGCCTGTCCATGGGACTGATCAACTCCCCCATGCACGGGGCCCATATCCAGGTGGTCAGCGGCAACTGGGTGTCGGCACGGCCCATCGGAGTGGTCAACGGGGTGGATCTGTGCCACACCGGCGTGGTTCGGAAGGTGGATGAGGCGGCCATTTCCCGGCAGTTACAGATGAATAACATCGTCTTGCAGTCCTGCATTGGCTATTCGCCGACCGGTGAAGCCTTCAACCTGTCCTGTGAGGACGTGGCCAGTTCCCTGGCCATTGCCCTCAAGGCTGACAAGCTGATTGTCTTTAGCGAACAGCCGGGTGTCCTGGATGAAACCGGCCGTTTGTGCCGGGAGTTGACGGTGGAGCAGACCCTGCAACGGCTGGAACAGCTGACCGACGACAATGCCCGCCGCTCCCTGGCGGCCATCTGCCGGGCCTGCCAAAACGGCGTCAAACGGGCCCATATTGTCAGCTACCAGGAGGACGGCGCCCTGCTGCAGGAGCTGTTTACCCGGGATGGCACCGGATCCATGGTGACCGACCAGAACTACGAGCAGATGCGCCCCGCCACCATCGACGATGTGGGCGGTATTCTGGAGCTGATCCGGCCGCTGGAAGAAGCGGGTATTTTGGTGCGCCGCTCCCGAGAACTGTTGGAGCGGGAAATCGGCTATTTCATCGTGGATGAGCGTGACGGAACCATCGTCGGCTGCGCGGCCCTTTATCCCTTTCCCGAAGAGCGGATGGCAGAGCTGGCCTGTGTGGCGGTCAAAAGCGACTATCGCAGTAAGGGGCGCGGCGATACCTTGTTGGCCTATATCGAGAAGCAGGCACGCAATCAGGGAGTAGAACAGCTGTTTGTACTGACGACCCAAACCGCCCACTGGTTTGTGGAGCGCGGCTTTCAGCCCGCCTCGGTGGAGGCGCTGCCGGCCAGCCGGAAGCAACTCTATAACTGGCAGCGTAACTCCAAGGTCTTTCTCAAAAATCTCTAAAAGCTTCCCGGAACGGCAGGGGCAGCCTCGGGCTGCCCCTTTCCCTGACCCATCTCGGATGCGGGCTGGACCATGGCAGGCTGCGCCGCTGCCAGCTGGGCCAGAATTTCATCCCGCTCCGCCTTGGGCTGTTCTGCCAACTGCCGAACCCAGCGGTAAAAGGCGGGCAAGTCGCCGTCGAGCTGGCGGATCTTTTCCAGAAAAGCAGGCACCGCATCGTAATAGCTGGTCAGAGTGATGAGCTTGGCGTTGGAGATGGGAGTCTGGAACCAGGCATCAAAGCCCAGGTCTGCTCCCCAGGATTGCCGGAGCTGGAAGTAGCGGGCCTGGAGCTCCTGGAACAGGCGCTGTTTGCCTTCCCGCTTGGCAGAATCCGGCAGATCGGAGGCATAGAGCTGACGCAGCTGTTCGGCGGATTCGCTGACGAGATTGAAGACCTGTTGGCGCTGCTCGAAGCGGGCCTGCAGCAGTCGCAAGTGCTGCGGATCTTCCCCTAAGGCCCTGGGGGCTTGGTGGGCCAACCAGCGCCCGGTTCCATAGATTTCGACGGCAGTGGCAAAGCTTTCGTTGAAGGTGGTGTCGTCTGCCACGAAGGCCACCACATGGGCGAGCTCGTGAAAGATCAGGGCGGCCAGGCCCGCATCGTCCAACTGCC
>JAJUGC010000176.1 GCA_029268325.1 Gammaproteobacteria bacterium
CGGCCGGCTCATGGCACTTGAGCCAGGCGGAGCTGTAAACCAGCAGGGCAAAGCTGGCGGCATGGGATTCAGGAAAGCCATACTCGCCAAAACCACTGATCTGGCTCCATAGCCGGTCGGCGAATTCCCGCTCGTAACCCCGCTCCAGCATGCCCTGGATCAACCGGGTGCGCAGTTTTTTCAATTGGCCGGTGCGCTTCCAGGCCGCCATGGCCCGTCGTAGCTGGTCTGCTTCACCACCACTGAAACCGGCGGCCACCATGGCCAGCTTGATGACTTGTTCCTGGAAAATGGGCACGCCCAGGGTTCGCTCCAGGACTTCCTCTACGGCGTCGCTGGGATATTCCACCGGTTCCTGTTTGCGCCGCCGGCGCAGATAGGGGTGCACCATATCCCCCAGAATCGGACCGGGCCTGACGATTGCCACCTGAACCACTAGGTCATAAAAGTTTTCGGGCCTCAGTCGGGGCAGCATGTTGATCTGGGCCCGGGATTCCACCTGAAACACGCCGATGCTGTCTCCCTGCTGGAGCATGGCATAGGTGGCCGGATCTTCTGGGGGAATCTGGCTCAGGGTGAGGGGGCGGCCGCGATCCTGGCTGATCAGTGCCAGACTGCGGCGGATGGCGCTGAGGATGCCCAGGGCTAGAACATCCACCTTCATCAGACCCAGGGCTTCCAGGTCGTTCTTGTCCCATTGGATTACAGTCCGCTCCGGCATGGCAGCATTTTCTACCGGCACCAGCCAGGCCAGCTCGTCGGCAGCAATCACAAAGCCGCCCACATGCTGGGACAGGTGACGGGGAAAGCCGATCAGCTCCCGCACCAACTGGCAGAAATGGGCGCCGATCCCACGCTGCGAGTTCAGTCCCAGGTGCTGGAGTTGTTCACCCCAGTCATATTGCTTGTCCCGCCAGTCCAGGTTGGCGATGAAGTAGTCCAACTGATTCTGGTCTAGTCCCAGCGCCTTGCCCACGTCCCGGATGGCGCTTTTGGCCCGATAGGTGATGACGGTTGCCGCCAGCGCTGCCCGTTCGCGCCCGTAGCGCTGGTAGATGTATTGGATAACTTCTTCCCGCCGTTCATGCTCGAAGTCCACGTCGATATCCGGCGGCTCATGGCGTTCCTTGGAAATAAAGCGCTCAAACAGCAGGCTGACCCGGGCCGGGTCCACTTCGGTAATGCCGAGGCAGTAGCAGACGGCGGAGTTGGCTGCAGAGCCGCGCCCCTGGCACAGGATGCCCCGGGAGCGGGCGAAGTGGACAATATCCCAGATGGTGAGGAAATAATGTTCGTACCGGAGTTCGGCGATGATCGCCAGCTCCTTGTCGACTTGGGCGCGGATCGGTTCGGGAACGCCTTCGGGATAACGCTGGGTTATACCATCATCCACAAGGCGGCGGAGATAATCGGCTGCGGAGTAGCCTGCAGGCACCAAGTCTTGCGGATACTCATAGCGGAGTTCGCTAAGTGAAAAGGTGCAGCGGGCCGCGATCGCCAGGGTCTGGGCCAGCAATTCTGGCTCGTAAAGTTTTTTGAGCTTGGCCAAAGGGCGCAGATGGCGCTCCCGGTTGGCAAACAGTGTCAAGCCGGCGTCCTGTACCCGACGCCCCAGCCGGATGGCGGTCAAAATGTCCTGCAGGGGCTGGCGCTCAGGAAGATGCATGTGCACATCCCCGCAAGCCACGCGAGCCACGCCGAGTTGCTGGGCCAGTTGCTTGAGCCAGGCGAGATAATGAGCCTCGCCATTTTCCAGAAGCCGCTCCTGGGCAATCCATAGCCGCTGGGGAAACCATTGTTGCAAGCAGCGCCCCAATTGCTCAGCGGCAGCGCCCTGTGCCGACAAGGCCGGCGTGGGCTTCCATAAGAGCAGGCAGTGATCTAACCCTTGGGAGAAGTCATCCAGGGTCAGCTGATAGCTGCCTTTCTCGGCCCGCCGCCGTCCCAGGGTGATCAAGCGGCAGAGCTGGCCGTAGGCGGTGCGGTCAGGGCAGAGCAGGATCAGCACGCCGACCTCCGGGAGCCTGAACTCGGAACCGATGATCAGCTTAAGGGGCAGTTGGAGATCCTGGATCGCCATGTGGGCGCGCACGACTCCGGCTACCGAGCATTCATCGGTCAGCGCCAGGGCCTGATAACCCAGTTGGGCGGCCTGGGCGCAAAGCTCCTCCGGATGAGACGCACCCCGCAGGAAACTGAAATTGCTGAGGCAATGGAGTTCTGCGTAACCCATCAGCCGAACCAGCCCTGGATAAACCACTGTTCCTCGGGGGTACGATAGACCCAGCACAGGCTGCCGTCCCGGGTGTTGGCGACATAGTAATCGCGACAAACCTGGCGGGGAGGCTGGGCGTCCCACCAGCCGGCCTGGATGCGCTCGGGGCCTTGCAGTAATTGGAGTTGGGAGCAGGCAATGGGCAAGGGCTCGGGCAATAGCCAAAGGGGACGGACGCCTTGGGGCGGCAAAATGTCGCTTGAGGCTCCGGGAGCCGTTACCTGATTGGCTTGTTCCGGGCGATGATCGGCCCGTACTGCGAGGCTCTGGATTTGTTGGGCGCCTAACCGGGCTTGCAAGCGGCCCAGTAACTGCTGGCGGCTTAGCTGGTGCAGCTGTTGCTGGCGGAACAGGTCGTCGCTGTCTGGCTGTAAAGGCTGCAAGGCATCCGCCTTGAGAGCGAGGCTCAAGGCGCCGGCATAGAGTTGAACCCGCTCCATGCGGAGCCGGCATAGTTGCAGCCATTCATCAGCCCGGTATTCGGGCTGGACGCTGCGGATCTCCAACTGCGTATTGTCCCGTTGGTGGTGGCCAATCTCGATCAGAATTTGGAGCGTTGCCTGCTGGCGCGCCTGGAGGAAGGTCTGTAGTTCCTTTAGCAGACGTTGCAGAGGAAATAACAGACCGTTGATGCTCTCGATCTCCCCGAGAAAATCAAGGCGCCGGTAAAAGTGCTCCGGTGGCCTGAAGAAAACCTGAGGATCAGGAGCCGTGCCCAGCAAGCGTTCCAGAAACAGGGGGACTTCCCGTCCAAAGCGGCGGCCGACTTCTGCTGGTGGCAAATCCAGTAATTGTCCCAGGCTCTTGATCCCCATCCGCAGCAGGCGCTCGATGGTGAGATCCGGCAGCAGGCTTTGGGTGATGGGAAGGCTTCTCAGGCGAAGATGCAGAGCATCTGGATCCAGGGTGGGGCTGCCATCTCCCTGTTGCGTTAACAGTTGGGCGGCCAGGGGCGTATGGGCAACGGCAGTCCAGGCCTGAAAGCCCGACTGGTGAAGGCCTTCCCGAACCTGTCGCCAATAGGGCTCCAGCCCGCCGAACAGACGCAGCATGCTGGCAATTTCCAGAAGCAGCCCCTGGGGCGGTTTGAGGCTGATCTGGGCGGCATAGCCCAGCAGAATCTGGGCCAGATCCAGAAGTCCTTGTTCCTCCAGGTCCGGCCGGCGGGAAATCAGTTGCAAATCGGGGTGAAGGGCACAGGCACTGCTGGTGGACATGCCGGCTTTCACTCCCGCTTGCTCGGCCCGGTCATTGACCAGCAGGATCCCACTGTGTCCAGGCTCCACAAGGGCAAAGCCTGCTTCCTCAGGTAGAAACCGCGTCTGGACCTCCAGGGCGAAGCGAGGCAAGTGCACGAACATCCAGCTCATGGGTAGGCCGCTATACGGAACAGGGCACAGGAGAGGGCAGATTTAGCAAGCGCCGGGGCAGGGGCCAGCCGCCTCGCCGCTTCAAAATGGAGAAACCCGTTTGCCCGTTTTGCCTGTCCAGTAAAACCCGTAGGACGGCCGGCGAGGATTGGTTTGCCAGCTGGGTCGGTCGAAACAGAATGGCGATGGCGTTGGTGGCTGCAGCGGCCAGTTGCAGTCGCCGCAGATCACTGGCTTTAAGGTGGGCGAGCCAGCCGAGCACAATGCTGCAGGCGCCACTGCGAAGTCCTTGCTCAAACGCCCAGAGGCAGTCCCGGGGTGAGGCCCGTTTTATAAGCAGCAGGTTCTCCAGCGCGATGCCGGCTTGTGCCAGGGCAGGCCCATAAGGCTGCCAGGGCGGATTGATCCAAAGTTGCCAGGCGGGTTCAGTACTGAGCTGGGAAAGCAATGGCGTGATCAGCCTTAGCTCACCAATTCCCGGGTGATCATAGAGGATCTCGGTCAGGGCCCCTTGCGGCCAGACACCGCCGGGCAAGGCGGCATCCAATTCCGGGTGGCCGCTGGGAACCCCTGACACCGTTGGGGTGACAGATTGGCTGGCTTGCCAGATATGTTGGTGTATCAGGATCTGTTCCAAGGAAGTCATGGGGTTCACAAACTGGAGTCAAAATAAAATACTGTGTAAATATACAGTATATTGAGGCATTAAGAATTTGCAATGTAGAAAATGACGTTCTGTCTTTATTGCAGGGGGGATAAGGAAGTGACTCCTTCATAATCTGTCAGCCATGCAGTTTCCTGGTTGGCTCTGGGAAAAGGGGCAGGATTCGGGATAAGCGGCAAACGCCTTGGAGCCGGTGGGACACCAGCCTTGGCCGGGCCGGGTGGCTGGTGGAAATCTAGTCAAGTTATCAGCTCTACCTTAGATTGAACTTACCTTTGTGAAAAACTTTCTGGTAGCGCGAAGCTTGGGGTGTCCAGAAAAGTCGGGTAGGACTTCAAAAGGGATGGATCGATGACTGGATACAGAAAAACACTGCAATGGATAGGCTGGTTGCTGTGCTCCTTAGGGGGCATGCTTGTTTTTCAGGCACAGGCTGTGGAGTTGACCAGTGATGTTCTGGACCGCTGGCTTCAGTCCCAGCCGGCACTACAGGCCTGGGCGATGGAGCACCAGGATCAGTTGGCGCCCTATGAGTCTGCCGATGAGCTGAGTGATTTGAAGTCCACCGATAATATGCTGCGCTCCTTGCGGGAATCGGGGCTTTATGAGGATGCGGCCGCGGTGATGGGGGACTACGGCTTTAGCAGCCCCGAGGAATGGGCAGATGTAACGATTCGAACCATCAAGGCCTATCTGGCTAACGAACTGGAAGGGCGGGATGCGGATATCGAAATGCTGAAGGCCCAGCTCGCCGCTTTGGAAGAGGATGATCAGGTGCCACAGCCGCAAAAAGACGCGATGCTGCAGGCCCTGCGGGGGAATCTGGCCATGGTGGAGCTGGTACGCAGCGCTCCGGAAAACGACCGGATGGCCGTGAAACCCCATATGGAAAAGATTCGTAACCACATGGCGGCCCAGGCGCAACAGGCACCGCAGCCTTATGGGGAGCCGCAGTAGGTTGGAGAAAGCCTTCTTCTGAAGGTTTGGTCAGAAGAGGGGAAGCAAACACATAAAGGGCCCGAAGCCTCACACCAGCACCAAACCTCTGACGGGCCTGACAACTTGCGCCCTCTCCCTAACCCTCTCCCCAGGAGGGAGAGGGAACTGTTTCGGCGTGGGCTGCTAATTTAGAGCTGGCCGAAGGCCTACACCCTTCTCTATCCAAACTACCAGA
>JAJUGC010000177.1 GCA_029268325.1 Gammaproteobacteria bacterium
CAGGGCTCTCGCCAATATATCGAATGCTATTCGTCCAGATTCCTGAGCCCGTGCACCTGCTTCATTAATTCGGAATGATTGGCTATTGGAAGTAAATATTTGAACGACGCCTAAAGTAACCAATGCCCCCAGAACCAATGCAATCATCAGTTCAACAATAGAAAGACCCTGCTGCTTTGCAGGCGTTGCGTTATCCATATGAGTCATTTACTACAACCTCGCCCGCATAGTAAAAGTCTGGCTTGTTACTTTTTCGGCTGCAGTGGGATCCCGCTCCTCCCATGTAATTTCGATTTCGGCCACACCATCTGCAATGTCAATATCAACCTCACTCTCCGGGCCAAGGTCACGCAACAGTAATGCTTCAATATCATCTACAACGCCTGCATCCAAAGCTGCCCCCCCATTTGCCCGAATACGCTCAGCAATATCCTGGGCATACAGCGTGACTTGAGAGCGTACGTTAGCATTAGAAGTCTGCTGCATGGATAGCAGTTGAACGCCCGCAACACCAAGTAATCCAATCGCCAATATCAATACAGCAATCAGAACCTCAATCATCGTGAACCCACGGCTACGTCCGGGGAAAGCCTGCATCCTTCTTTTATTCATCTTTATTACCTCAAGGACAAACCACTGACTCGGACCGAATCTGGCCACCCTGTGTCACGGTAATTTGTGTTCCACGGTTACCGGACTCGCCGCAGACCTGGTAACTGACGTCATTGGCCTGTCCACTCAACCCATTAGCTCGAAAACTCAGAGCTGCGCCAGCTGTCATTGCGATCGTGAGGTTTCCCGGGGGCCCCTCAATGGTGCGCAAGTCTCCGCCTCCGACTTGTACCGCCACACCGTTGGCATAGTCACCGCCGATCGGCACTACAGCAATAGTTCTCCCATGGCGTATAGCTTCTGAACGGGCAAAATTTAAAAGGCCTACGAGGCTGTTTGTTGTTGATGTGATTCGGCTGCTTTCAATAAGATTCGTGAATCCGGGCAGCGCCACTGTCGCCACAATGGCCAGCAAAGCCAATACAATCATCAACTCTATCAACGTAAATCCCCGGGAATACTTCATTCCTACTCCCCATGTGCACATACAAAATCGCTAGCCTAAGTGTAGTCGACTCTATGAGTCACGGGAGGGGTATGCCGACGATCGGCCCAAATAAACGATGAATGGCAATAAATGGAGGGATTTTGTGAAAAAGGTCACACAAGGTGACCTTTTCAGGAGGGTGGGAACAGCGCCTCAGTAGGGGCTTAAGTGGCGTCCACGGTAGGAATGCGCAGTTCCTTGGGGACGCTGAACTGGATATTTTCTTCCCGGCCCGCGATTTCCTCCGGCTCTTCCCCGCCCATTTCCTGCAGGCGCTCAACCACCTGCCGGACCAGGATTTCCGGCGCGGAGGCCCCGGCAGTGATCCCCACGGTCTGAACCCCTTTAAACCAGGCGGACTCAATTTGGGAGGCATCATCAATCAGATAGGCCGGCGTTCCCATCCGCTCGCCCAGCTCCCGCAACCGGTTGGAGTTGGAGCTGTTGGGAGAGCCCACCACCAGCATCAGGTCACACTCTGAAGCCAGCTGCTTGACCGCATCCTGACGGTTTTGGGTGGCGTAGCAAATATCATCCTTGCGCGGGCCACGAATCAGCGGGAACCGCTCACGCAAGGCGTCAATCACCTTGGCGGTATCATCCATGGACAAGGTGGTCTGGGTGACAAAGTAAAGACGCGAAGGGTCGCGCACCTGCAACCGCGCAACATCGTCCACATTTTCCACCAAATAGATATCGCCGCCCTGCTGGTGATCAAATTGCCCCATGGTGCCTTCCACTTCCGGATGGCCCGCATGGCCGATCAAAATACATTCGGCGCCCTCGCGGCTATATCGGGCGACTTCGATATGGACCTTGGTGACCAGCGGGCAGGTGGCATCAAACACCTTCAACTGGCGCCGGTCCGCTTCCGCCCGAACCGCCTGGGACACGCCGTGGGCGCTAAAGATCACCAGGGAGTTATCCGGCACCTCATCGAGCTCATCGACGAAAATCGCGCCGCGGTTGCGGAGGTTGTCCACTACAAAGCGGTTATGGACCACTTCATGGCGCACATAGATGGGGGCTCCGAAAACGTCGAGGGCCCGGTTTACAATCTCGATGGCACGATCAACCCCGGCACAGAAGCCCCGGGGATTGGCGAGTTTAATCTTCATGAATGCAACTATCCTGTCTGTTCAACCGGCTGCACATCCAGAACCTCAACTTCGAAGGTCAGGGTTCTACCCGCCAGGGGATGGTTGAAATCCACCACGACCCGATCCGGATGCACTTCCTTGACGACTCCCGGCAGCTCGGATTTGGCCGCATCGGCAAATGAAAGGACCGCTCCCACTTCCAAGGGCATGTCGGGAGCGAACTGATCGCGCTTGAACTCCTGGATATTGTTCGGATTCGGCATGCCAAACCCATGCTCTGGGGTGATCTCGAAGCTGGCGCTCTCACCGGCTTTCATTCCCTGAATGCACGACTCGAACCCGGAAGGCAGGTTGCCGTCCCCAAACTCAAAAACCGCCGGTTGCTTACCAACGGTCGAGTCCACAACGTCACCAGTTTCCAACTTGAGGGTAAAGTGCATGGTAACCCGGCTACCATGGCCAACAAACAGTTCTGTCATAAAGCCGCCTCCACAAGGCTTAGTCGGATGCTCCGGCGTCTGAGGGCTTGCGGAACATATCCAGGGCAATCATCACGGCGCCGACACTGATGGCGCAATCGGCAATGTTAAACGCAGGAAAATGGTAGTTGCCGTAATACACGTGGATAAAATCCACCACATAGCCCAGCACCAACCGGTCATAGAGATTACCCAACGCCCCGCCCAGTACCAGAGCCAACGCGATAGGTAGCCAGCGGTCGCTGCGGGGCAGCCGGTATAGCCAGGCAATCAGCATGATACTGACTCCCACCGCCAAAACGGCAAAGAACCAGCGCTGCCAGCCTCCCTGATCCGCCAGAAAGCTAAATGCAGCCCCCGTATTGTGCAGCAGGGTCAGGTTGAAAAACGGCAGCACCGGCACAGGCATGCCATAGTCCAGGTTACTGCTGGCCAAATACTTGGTGCCCAGATCCAAAACGATCACCAGTGCGGACAGCCACAACCAGGGCAGCGCTCCCCAGGAGCGCTTGGACGACAGCGTCATCTGCAACATACCTTGTCTCTTATAGTCCCTGCTTTACGCATATTGGCGCTTCTCTCCCTGCCCCGCCACGTTCTCCACGCAACGGCCGCACAGCTCCGGATGCTCTGCATGGGCCCCCACATCCTCGCGGTGATGCCAGCAACGGGTGCACTTGGCATGAGCCGTCGGCGTAACCAGTACCCGCAGCCCGGCGACCTCGGTCTGTGCCGCGCCGGCTGAGTCAGCCTCTGCCAAGGGACATACCCGCGCCTCGGAGGTAATGGTCACAAACCGCAGCTCCTCACCCAAGCGCTCCAAGACCTGTTGCAGCTCGCCCTCACAGAACAGGCTCACTTCGGTGGTCAGGCCGCCTTTGACCTTGCCAGCATTACGCTGGGTTTCAATTTCCTTGTTAACCGCCTCTTTGACAGCCATCACCTGAGCCCAGAAGTCGCGCCCCATCTCGGCCGAGGCATTGATGGGCTGCAGACCTTCATAGTAGGTTTCCAGGAAGACAAATTCGCTACGCTCACCGGGCATGACCTGCCAGATCTCGTCGGCGGTAAAGCTAAGGATCGGAGCGATCCAGCGCACCAGTGCTTCGATGATGTGATAGAGCGCCGTTTGCGCGGAGCGCCGTGCCAAGCTGTCGGTCTGGGTGGTGTACTGGCGATCCTTGATGATATCCAGATAGAAGCCGCCCAGGTCGATGGCGCAGAAGGTGTGCACCTTCTGATAGATCTGCAGGAAGTTGTACTTCTCGTAAGCATCCCGAATCTCTTGCTGCAGCAACCAGGCCCGGTCTACTGCCCAACGGTCCAGGGCCAGCAGCTCGTCCAGGGGCACCAAGTGCTCCCGAGGATCAAAACCGTTCAGGTTGGCCAGCAGGAAACGGGCGGTATTACGAATCCGGCGATAGGAGTCAGCGGTACGCTCCAGAATCTTGTTGGAGACGGTCATCTCGCCGCTGTAGTCGGTGGCCGCCACCCACAGACGGAGAATATCGGCCCCCAATTTGTTCATCACATCCTGAGGCGAAACCACGTTGCCCAGGGACTTGGACATCTTGCGGCCGTTCTCATCCACCACAAAGCCATGGGTCAACAGGCCGCGATAAGGCGCATTCCCGTCGATGGCGCAACCGGTCAGCAGCGAGGAATGGAACCAGCCCCGGTGCTGGTCGGAGCCTTCCAGGTACAGATCCGCACGGGGGCCTTCATCATGCCCCATGGGATGGGAGCCCCGCATTACGTGCCAGTGGGTCGTTCCGGAGTCGAACCAAACGTCGAGGGTGTCGTTGATTTTCTCGTACTGATCGGCTTCCGCCCCCAGCAGCTCTGCCGGGTCCAGTTTGAACCAGGCTTCGATCCCCTCTTGCTCAACCCGCTGGGCCACCTGCTCCATCAGCTCCACAGTACGCGGATGCAGCTCCCCGCTTTCCTTGTGCAGGAAGAACGGAATCGGCACCCCCCAGTTTCGCTGACGGGAGATACACCAATCCGGCCGGCCAGCGATCATGCCCTGCAGGCGGGCCTGTCCCCAGGCGGGCACAAACTTGGTGGTTTCAATGGCTTTTAAGGCCCGTTGCCGCAAAGTGGTGCCATCTTTGGCCGGCGTATCCATGCCCACGAACCACTGGGCCGTGGCCCGGTAGATCAGGGGCGTCTTATGGCGCCAGCAGTGCATGTAGCTGTGGCTGACACTTTCGTGCTTGAGCAACGCACCCACTTCCTGCAGCTTTTCGACAATGTTCGGGTTGGCCTTCCAGATAAACTGGCCGCCAAAGAACGGCAGGGATTCCACATAGACCCCGTTGCTCTGCACCGGGCTCAGGATCTCGTCGTTCTGCAGGCCGTACTGCTTGCAGATCCGGAAGTCGTCTTCCCCGTAGGCCGGAGCGGCGTGGACGATACCGGTACCGGCACCGGTTTCCACATAGTCTGCCAAATAAACCGGCGACAAGCGGTCATAGAAAGGATGGCGGAAGCGGATCAAATCCAGCGCCGAGCCTTGGGCACGGGCGATAACTTCACCTTCCAGGCCATAGCGTTGCAGGCAGGACTCTACCAGCTCTTCGGCCAACACCAGCAGGCGCTCGCCCACGTCCACCAGCGCATAGGTCAGCTCCGGGTGCACGTTCAGGGCCTGGTTGGCAGGAATGGTCCAGGGGGTGGTGGTCCAGATGACGATGCTGGCAGGTTTGGCCAGGCTCTCAAGTCCGAAAGCCGCTGCCAGCTTGTCCGCATCTTCCACCGCAAACGCCACATCGATGGCATCAGACTTTTTGTCCTGG
>JAJUGC010000178.1 GCA_029268325.1 Gammaproteobacteria bacterium
GAGCGGGAAACGAGACTCGAACTCGCGACCCCAACCTTGGCAAGGTTGTGCTCTACCAACTGAGCTATTCCCGCGTATGATCTTTGTGCTTTCGCACTTTGAACGTCTCCGTTCAAGTGGCGCCTAGTTTACTGCTTTCCTGCGTCGTGTCAAGGGTCTTCTGCTGTTAAAAGCGAAAGAAATTCACGAACTTACTCAAATTGCTCCAAAGCGGCTATTTCTTGTTCGATCTAAGCTCCGGCCAGGCCGCCATCAAGTACACGATCATCGACCACAGGGTCAGAATCGCGGCCGCATATAACAGCAAGGTGCCAATGGCAGCGATGGTGGTGTCAGGCCGCGTGAGCAGCAACAGGATAATGGCCACCATCTGACAGGTGGTTTTGATCTTGCCAATATAGCTCACGGCCACACTGGCCCGCTTGCCCATCTCGGCCATCCACTCCCGCAATGCAGAAATGACGATTTCCCGGCCAATAATGACCATGGCGGGCACGGTCAGCAATGGATCGTGATGCTCTTCCACCAGCATGGTGAGCGCTACCGCCACGATCAGCTTGTCCGCTACCGGATCCAGAAAGGCCCCCATGGGCGTGGTTTGATTCCACTTGCGGGCCAAATAACCATCCAGCCAGTCCGTGGCACTGGCCAGGGCAAAAATAGCCGCCGCCGCAGGATAGCTCCAGTCATAGGGCAAGTAATAAACCAGAACAATAACCGGTATCAGGAGGATCCGGGACAGCGTTAAAATATTGGGCAAATTCATTGGAATACGTCGATCCATCAAGCCATCAAGTCAATGCGGGCCGGCCACTGCCGGTCAGCTCTCATGGTGGACTGCTGCGTAAATAGTTTCCGCAATCGTGCGGCTAATGCCAGGTACCTTGGCAATTTCATCCAGGCTGGCTTTTCTGATTTCTTGCATGCCGCCGAAGTAGTTCAGCAACTCCCTGCGGCGTTTCGGCCCGATGCCCGGAATATCTTCCAAAGAAGAGCCAACCCTTTTCTTATGTCGCCGCTGGCGGTGACCTGTGATGGCAAACCGATGGGCTTCGTCGCGCACCTGTTGGATCAGGTGCAGCGCGGGCGAGTCCGGGCCCAAGTTTATCATGTGATGGCTGCCACCTAGAATGAGAGTTTCATATCCAGGCTTGCGGGTCACTCCTTTTGCGACCCCAACAATCTGTACGCCGGCCACCTGCAGCTCTTCCAGCACACGATCAGCCACCCCAACCTGCCCTTTACCGCCATCAATCAGCAGGATATCGGGTAGTTTGCCCTCACCGGTCTTCAGCTTACTGTAGCGGCGCACCAGGGCCTGCTCCATGGCGGCATAATCATCTCCCGGTGTGATCCCACTGATGTTAAAGCGCCGGTAATCAGATTTGATGGGTCCATTTTCCCCAAACACAACACAGGAAGCTACCGTTGCCTCGCCACTGCTGTGGCTGATATCAAAACATTCGATCCGCTGGGGTACTGCCTCCAAAGAGAGCGCATCCCGCACTGCCACCAAACGCTGGAAGATATTTTCCTGACTGGCCAGGTGGCTACGCAGCAGGTGTTCGGCATTGGCCTGGGCCAATTTGAGCCACTGGGCGCGCTCGCTTCGAACCCGGGTGGCAATCCGGACCTTACGCCCTTTGAGCTGCTCCAAAGCGGATGTGACCGCTTCCGGATCGGCCAGCTCATGGCTCAGAATCAGCTCATCCGGCACCTCGGTGGATTCGCGCTCGCCCAAATAATACTGGCAGGTAAAGGCCTGCAGCAGTTCGCCCGGCGCCATATCCAGAGATACTTTGGGAAAGTAGGATTTGCTACCCAGCACCCGGCCGCCACGCACAAAGATCAGCTGCACGGAAACGGCATCCTGCTCCTGATGCACCGCCCAAACATCCACATTGCCGCCATCGCCGTCTACTTCCACCGACTGCTGCTCCTGCACATGCCGCAGGTGGTTGATCTGGTCGCGATACTGGGCGGCCTTTTCAAACTCCAGGGATTCCGCAGCCCTTTCCATCTCCCGGATCAACTCCTGGATCAGCTCCGGGCTCTTACCCTCCAGGAACATCACCGCACGCCGCACGCTCTCCATGTAGTCTTCTGGAGAAATCAACCCCACACAGGGGGCGCTACACCGTTTGATCTGGTATTGCAGGCAGGGACGGGAGCGGTTACGGAAAAAGCTTTCCTCACACTGGCGGATCTGAAAGATTTTCTGCATCCAGTTAAGACTTTCCCGCACGGCACCGGAGCTGGGGTAAGGGCCGAAGAAGCGCCCCTTTCCCTTGCGAGAACGGGCACGGCGATAGGTCAGCGTGGGATAGTCGCTGTGCTCGGACAAATGGATATAAGGATAGGACTTATCATCCCGCAGCAGGATGTTGTACGGCGGGTGTAGCGTTTTGATCAGATTCTGTTCCAGCAACAGGGCTTCCGTGTCACTGGCAGTGATGGTCACCTCGATCCGCCGGATCCGGTTGACCAGCGCCTGGTTCTTAACGGAAAGCCCGCTGCCGCGAAAATAGCTGGAAACGCGATTTTTTAGGTTGCTCGCCTTGCCGACATACAGCACATTGCCGGCGTCATCGAGCATGCGATAAACACCGGGGCGGCCCGTCAGGTTCTTGAGGAAAGTGCTGATATCAAAGTCGGAAGACTGCGCACTCGTACTATTCGATTCGTTCTGCATCTAATATGCCATGACGCACGGCCAACAGGGTTAGTTCCACGTCACTACTGATTTCCAACTTATCAAATATACGGTAACGATAGCTGTTGACCGTCTTCGGGCTAAGACAGAGCTTGTCGGAGATCTCCTGAACCTTCTGGCAGTTCACGATCATCATGGCAATCTGCATCTCCCGCTCGGAAAGACGCTCAAAGACGTTCTTGTCTGCCTCGGCCTGAAACGGACGCAGGGCCAACTTTTGTGCAATATCGGGGCTGATGTAGCGCTGCCCGGCATTCACCACCCGGATCGCCTTAACCATTTCCTCGATATCGGCCCCCTTGGTGATATAGGCGGACGCTCCTGCTTGCATGACCCGAGAGGGGAACAGGTCATCCTCGACCGCAGTCACTGCAATCACACCGATACCGTCATCAATCCGCTTGATCTTGCGGATGGCTTCCAGCCCCCCTATTCCCGGCATACGGAGATCCATCAGGACAATGTCCAGATTACCGGTGCGCGCATATTGAACGGCTTCCTCGCCGCTTGAGGCTTCGCCGACAACCTCGATACCTGGCTCATCCCTCAACATGCGAGTGATGCCTGCCCTAACCAAATCATGATCGTCGACAACCAGAACTTTGATCAAAACCCACCTCTCGCGTGGCTAATTCACAAACCGAGCCATGTTCGGCCTTGAAAGTGCGACTGCTATTATAGGTGAGTCCCAAATCGATAAACAAACCTATCAGCCCCTACTGATCAAAATCCCTACAATCTATACAAAAGCTATTGTTTTATAAGCCGGCCCGAGAAGAGCAGCCCCCTGAGCCAACCACCCAAAATGACAGGAAATGCGCGACTTGCACACCCCTAGGGAACCCCACCCTCATTAATGTATCTAACAGAGGCTTTCCTTGTTTTACCCTCAACCCACTGGAAACCTAGCAGCACTCTCTCGAAAGCCCCTGACCCATAGGTAATTGCAGCACAGTGCAAGCCGTGAAAAAGGAGCTAAATGGCTCAGCTCCACCATCATCAAACACAGGAGAAGCAACGGGAAAATCAGCAATAAAAAGGAACAAGCGAATCAGGCGAGATCCAGCGGCAGAACCGGATCAGAACGCTAAACTGGAAAATTAAGAGACAGGAATGGTGAAGCAGAATATGAAGTGGCGGTGGGCCAGGGATTCGAACCCCGGGAGGACGTAAATCCTCGGCGGTTTTCAAGACCGCTGCTTTCAACCACTCAGCCAGCCCACCAAATTGTTCGCCGAACGGCCATGCCGTCGGTAACAGCCGGCAATATTACTCGAAAATTGAAGCCTGTCAACGAGATTTCATTAATATCCGGTTGAATTTATTAAGACCCGTATTATTATGCAAACAGCACAATTTTTTGGAACGAGCGGTCACTACCGCATTTGGAGGAATAGATGGCAGATAAAGAGCTAGCCCGCAATAGTGTTGAGGCCGTACAGGCTCACGCTGGCTACGGCGTCACTGAGTCGGAGGTTTCTTCCGTACTCCGCAATACCTATATGTTGCTGGGTATGACCCTAGCCTTTTCCGCACTGGTGGCTTTTTTCAGCATGAGCATGGGACTGCCGCGCCCTGGCTTGATCGTCACCCTGGTCGGCTTCTATGGTTTGCTGTTCGCCATTCATAAAACCCAAAACAGCGGCATGGGACTGGTTTTCACCTTTGCCCTGACCGGCTTCATGGGCTACACCCTGGGCCCCATCCTGAGCGCATACATTGGCGCTGGCGCCGGTGACATTGTATTTAATGCCCTGGCCATGACAGCCCTGGTCTTCTTCGGCCTGTCCGGCTATGCATTGGTGAGCCGCAAAGACTTCAGCTTCCTGTCCGGATTCCTGATGGCAGGCTTCTTTGTTCTGCTGGGCGCCATGATCCTGGGCTTCTTCATGAGCATTCCGGGTCTGCAACTGGCCATTTCCGCAGGCTTCGTGCTGTTCTCCAGCGCAGCGATCCTGTACCAGACCAGCGCCATCATCCATGGCGGCGAGCGCAACTATGTGCTGGCGACCGTGACCCTATTCGTCTCTATCTACAACCTGTTCCTGAGCCTGCTGAACCTTCTCACAGCACTCAGTGGCGACGACTGATTCGATCCCACAACAGAAAAGCCCCGGGTTATCCCGGGGCTTTGTATTTCTAGCATGAAGACTATCTCCATCGCCGTATACGGAGCTCCCTTTTCCAGCCAGGCCGCCTACACTGCCTACCGGTTTACCAAGGCCGCACTGGCTAAAGGGCACCGAGTGGAACGGGTATTTTTCTATCAGGATGGCATCCACAATGCCACCAGCCTCGCCACGCCTCCTCAGGATGAATTCAATCTCTGCCAGGCCTGGCGCGAACTCAAGCAGGGCCATAAGATCGATTTGGTAGTCTGCGTGGCCGCCGCTTTGCGCCGCGGCATCCTGAACGAGGCAGAAGCCAAGCGCCACGACAAGACTGCCTGGAACCTGGCACCTGAGTTCGAGCTGTCCGGACTTGGACAAATGGTAGAGGCTGCAGCCCTTAGCGACCGATTCCTGACCTTTGGAAGTTGACATGCCCACCCAAGCCAATCAACCAGCACAATCCCCCAGTGGCCCCGACAGCAACCGGGCCAGGAAACTGCTGTTTCGCTTGTCCAAGCCCCCCTATGGGCGCTCCCAAGCCAGGGAAGCCCTGGATGCCCTCTTGGCTGCCGCAGCATTCGAGCAAGATGTCAGCATGCTCTTCGTGGGTGACGGACTTTACCTGCTGC
>JAJUGC010000179.1 GCA_029268325.1 Gammaproteobacteria bacterium
GCGCCGGCCTGGAGGAATCGTTCGGCGTCGGCACGGGAGGTGTACTGCCCCGAGCATTCCAGCAGCAGATCGAGCTCCAATGCCTGCCAGTCGATATCCTCGGGACGGGGTGCACAGAGCACCTGCACGCATTGGCCATTGATATGCAGACAATCCCCATCGACCCGCACCTCGCCGGGAAAGCGCCCTTTCACCACTTCCTCTCCCTTAGGGATTCCCTTCAGGCAGGACAGCTTCACGCCGTCATGGGTGGTCTCAAAGGTGCTGGTGCAACGCACGGACGACAGCACCTGGGTGGACAGTCCCACCCCCTGGAAACGGATCTTGCGCTTGGCCTCATCGATCATGGTTTCCAAAAGCAGGCGCAGATTGTGATGCTGGTTGTCGGTGACATGATCCGCCTTGGTGGCAGCAAACAGGAGCTTGTCGATCTTGCTGTTGAAGATGCGGCTGTACAGGCCCGACTTGCCGTAGTTGAAGGTCTGCAGCACCTGTTCGATGGAGCTTTGCATATCGGCGAACAGGTTCGGGCCGTGATTCAGGGCCTTGAGCACATCCACCAACACGATCTGTCGGTCGAGCCGGGACAGTTCTTCGTGGAAACCCCGCACCACCTGTTTTTTGTACGCCTCAAAGCGATTCTCCAGAGCCCGGTACAAGGAGTTCTTCGACAGGGTATCGGGATTCTCCACCTCCAACGGAAAGAACCAGAGCAAGGGCGAGCCTTCCAGTTCGCCGGGGATCAGGAAACGGCCCGGCTGCAGGCTGCTCAGTCCCAGCTCTTCCTTACAGCGTTTCAGATACTCCGCATACAGCCGTTGGCCCTGTTGAACCTGATCATCATCTGCCGGGGCCTGGGGATCAAGACCGGCCACATACTCCAGCCAGCTCTGGGCCAGCGCCTTGCGGGCCGGCTCATCTGTCTGTTCCAGAACCTGCCGGGACCACTCCTGGAAACTCAAGGTTTTCAGGGGCAGATCCAGCAGCCATTCGCCGGGATAGTCGATCAGGTCGATATAAAGGGTGCGCTCATTGCCCGCCCCCAGTTGGGCGCGACGGGTGCGAAAACGGATGGCAATTCGAACCCCGCGCATCCGATCCGTCGAGGTGGGCCAGCGGGGCGGTGTGTCCTGGATGGCCGCCATGAAATCCTTGTAAGGAAAGGTCGGCACCTGCAGCTCCGGCAGTGTCATCAGCTGGCTGGTGATAATCCGTCCTTCCGCCATGGCGTCCAGCAAGGGCAGGTTGCGGGCATCCAGCTTCAGGAGTTGGTCAATCAGGGAAGTGATAAAGGTGGTCTTGCCACTCTGGCTCAAGCCTGTCACCGCGACCCGCACATTGCGGTCCAGGGCTCGCTGCCACTGCTCCTGGAGTTTGACCAGCCAGGGATGGGTATTGGAATCTGCCATTCTGTTCTCGACCTGAATCAGGGAGGGCTCCGCCTTTCCGGCCAGAGCGCTTTATCAATGATAGTGAGCGCGCCTCAGGGCTTGCTGCCCATAATCAACGGATATGCAATAGTATTGAGCATAACCGATCTGACGGTGAGACATCATTTTGTGATGACATTATCCCTAAGCTATGTCTGTAGATCGCATCGAAATGGAGGCTGATCATGAAACTCTATTATGCTCCCGGGGCCTGTTCCCTGGCCCCTCATATCCTGCTGAAGGATACCCAACTGCCCCACGAGCTTGAGAAGGTGGACCTTAAAGCCCACAAGACCCAGCATGGCGACAACTACTACAAGTTCAACACCAAGGGCTATGTGCCACTGCTGGAGCTGGACAATGGCGAAATGCTCAGCGAAGGTCCGGTCATCGCCCAATACATTTGTGACCAGGCCGGCCGTGACGACCTGATGCCCGCCGCCGGCACCATGGCCCGCTACCGGGTGATGGAATGGCAGAACTACATCACCTCGGAGCTCCACAAATCCTTCGGCCCCACCTTCAACCCGACCCTCAACCCTGAAATCAAGGCCTATCTGGTTGAGGGGCTGAAGCGTAAATACGAATGGGTCGACACCCAGTTGCAGGGCAAGCCTTATCTGACCGGCGACAACTTCACCGCAGCGGACGCTTACCTGTTCACGGTCACCAACTGGGCGAAATTCATCGATCTGGACTTGTCGGCCCATAACAATTTGCAAGACTATATGGCCCGTATTTCCGAGCGGCCAGCAGTACAGGAAGCCTTGAAAGAGGAAGGCCTGCTGTCCGGCTGAAGGAGTCAAAACAGCCACCAAGGAAACCAGCCGGATGGCAACCGAAAAAGAGAAAATGCTACGGGGGGAGCTTTATGATCCCCGTGATGCCCAACTCGAGCAGGAGCGCCGACGGGCCCGGGAACTGCTGAAGGCCTTCAATGACAGCCGCCCCCAGGAACTGAAACGGCGGCGGCAATTGTTGGGAGAGCTGTTCAACCATCCGGGCCACGGCATCTGGATCGAGCCGCCGTTTTTCTGCGATTACGGCTATAACATCCGGCTGGGGCAGTCGGTGTTCTTCAACTTCAACTGTGTGGTGCTAGACCCGGGGCTGGTGGAAATCGGCGATAACGTGCTGTTTGGCCCGGCGGTGCAGATCTACACCGCCACCCATCCCTTGGATGCCACTGCCCGGCGCTCCGGTCTGGAATCCGCCCGTCCCATCAAAATTGGTAACGATGTCTGGATCGGCGGCGGCGCCATCATCAATCCAGGGGTGACCATTGGGGATCGCGCGGTGATTGGGGCTGGCAGTGTGGTGACCAAGGATATTCCGGCAGATGTGTTTGCGGCGGGAAATCCGTGCCGGGTGATTCGGGAGATTGGGGCAAAGGCCCCCGCAGATGACATTTCCCCCCTTTGTTAATGGGGGTTTTGGGGGTATTTCCACAGAGTACCCCAATCCATCCTGCACTTGCTGTACTGCATATTGTGGGATGCTAACTACACAGGAATATGCGCCAGCAGGAGGGTCTTTCTGCACAGACTGTGTCTGCCAAAATCCCCCTCATTCCCCCTTTACGAAAGGGGGAGGTTCCAAGCCCTGCAACTCCTCCCTCACCCGCAAAAACTGACGAACCACAAAACTCCATTACAGGCCCCGCCATACAACTGGGTCGGCCTCAGCAAGTCCACTACTCCGGCCAGATACCACCCCGGAATCATCCGACAACGCCTATTGTATTCCCTCTCCCTCTGGGGAGAGGGCCCCAGTTCCCAGACTACACCGCTAGTTCAGCCGGGCTTGATAGCCCCAGCCCTCTCCCCCGGCCCCTCTCATCAACAGGGAGAGGGGAGTTACAGTTCCTCCCTCACCCGCAAAAAACTGGCAAACCGTGGGATTCCGTTGCGGGTACTGCCTTAAAATTTATAGGTCACCGTGCTGCCAATCGGTGGTGGGCTAGCCCGCTCTGCGTCGGTAAAACCAGTGCCAATCCGAAACCGCAGCTTCTCCGGAGTCTCCACCAGCAATGCCCCCAGCATCCCTTCATACTTACCCTTGCCCGGCAGATGGCCGACCACCACGGCTTCCGCGTCCTCATAGGTTTTGAGTTTTAACAGATCATCGGAACGGGTGGCCTGATAGAGGGAGCTACCCCGGTGCAGCATGAGCCCTTCCCCACCCTCAGCCACCACTTCGTTCAACCGCTCCAGCAACTCTTCCCGGCTCTCAACCCGAAACTGCTCCACCAACTGAAGATAAGGGGAGCCAACCACTTGGACCAGATCCCGCAACTGTTCCAGACGCTGATCAAACACTCCTTCCGCCGCCGGCAGGTCAAACACCATATAGCGCACCTGACGCCAGGCCACCTCGTCCGGCACTTGCTGGCGCACGGTGCCGGAGAGGCGTTCGAAAGTCCCCCGCCCCATCCAGAGCTCTCCATCCAAAGGCGTGGCGGGGAAATTCCGCGTAAACCAGGCCGGGGCCTGAAAGACATTGCCCTGGCGGGAGATCAGCCGGCGCCCGTCCCAATAGGCCCGGACACCATCCAGCTTCTCGCTGACCCAGTAATCCTCAAGATCAATTTGGTCGTGATAGACATTCGCCAGTAACAGCCCCGGCGGTTCCGGACCTGCTGCCTGGGCAGGCGGGAGTGGAAAAAAGCAGAAAACACAAAAGAGCAGCCATGCTGCTAAAGGATAAGCCATGGTCAATCTTCCCTGATCTGAACCAAGCGGGAGAGTCTATTCAACTCGCTTCAAAAAGCCATACCCCCTAGGCCATCCCGGCAATGCTCCTGCGGAAGCGGCGTAGCGACAGGGTAAAGAACACACTACCAATCACCGCCAGCGCCAACAGGCGGGGCCAGACGATCTCCAGGCCCGCGCCCCGGAACAGGATGGCCTGGGCCAGGGAGATGTAATGAGTCGTGGGCGCCCCCTGCATAATGGTCTGCACGAACTGGGGCATGTTCTCGAAAGGCGTGATGCCTCCGGATAGCATTTGCAGGGGAATGAGCACCAGAATAATGAGCATGCCCAACTGGGGCATGGAGCGGGCAATGGTGGCCAGGAAAATCCCCATGGAGGTGGTGGCGAACAAGTGCAGGGCCGCCCCCGCCAGGAACAACAGAATAGAGCCTTCGATGGGCACCTGCATCCAGCCTTGCACCACCAACACCAGGGAGGCGCCGGAGGCGAACAACACCACGACCCCCATGGACCAGATCTTGGCCAGCATGATTTCAAGGGGCGTCAGTGGCATCACCAGCAGGTGCTCGATGGTACCGTGCTCCCGTTCCCGGATCAGGGCCGCGCCGGTGAGGATGATGGACAACATGGTGATACTGTCGATCAGCTTGACCACCGCCCCGAACCAGCTCGGGCTCAGCGTGGGATTAAAGCGGTTGCGCACTTCCAGCGCCACCGGCGAGGCGACATTCTGCTCCCCCTGTACAAAGGCCTGGGTTTCCAGGGCCAGAATGGCCTGGATATAACTGGCCCCGAGAAATGCCTGGGTAAGCCGGGTGGCATCCACGTTCAGCTGGATGGTGGGCTCCCGGCCCGCCAGCAAATCCCGCTGAAAGCCGGGCGGAATATCCAGCACGACGGTGTAATGTCCCGCATCCATCAGCGGGTCGATCTGGTGTTGATCAATCAATGCCGGGTTGATGAAGTAAGGGGGATAGAAGGCACCGGTCATGCGGGAGGACAGGGGCGAACGGTCCTCATCCACCACGGCAATGGGGGCCAGGTGTAGGGTCTCCGGCATGCTGGAGGCGCTGATATAGATATTGATGCTGAAGGCGAACAGGATCAGCCCCAGCATGATCTTGTCCCGCCACAGACTGCGCCACTCCTTGATGCCCAGATGAAAGATATTGGCCAACCGCTCCATGCTCAGTGCTCCTGCTTCTTCAGGGACACCAGGCCCAGCCCCAGGATCACCGGCACGGACAGTGCCAGGGGCCAAAAGGAGCCCGCCAGGTCAGCAAAGCCCAGGGCCTTGGAGAA
>JAJUGC010000180.1 GCA_029268325.1 Gammaproteobacteria bacterium
AAGCGTGACTTCGTGAACTCCAGGCCTTTGAAGTTGTAAAGGAAATTACCCTTTTCATAGACCAGGCGCAGCATCCGCTTGAGCAGTTTGGACTCCTGGGCTTCGTCATCCGGTGCCAGCATCAGGGGGATGAGGCCCAGATCCAGGTACGGAACGCCTTCCTCTTTAAACACCTCCATCGCATGGGCCATGATGGTGTAGAAGATGCCTTGCTTGAATTCCGCATTGGCCCGGGAAATATTGGGCACATAGCTGATAATGCGATTCTTGTGGTAGATGGGGTCAAAGAAGATAAAGCCGACGGCCTGGCCATCCTGGTAGGCATAGAAATGGCGTTCATTTTCCGTGTAGCCCATCTCCATGGGACGAATCAGGAAGCGGATCTCGTTGCTTTTACATTTGCGGGTACGGATCCAGGCCTCGGAAATTTCCCGGGTGTTGTCGTCACTGAAGCGTTCCTTGACGCTAATCCCCTGTTTTTCCGCCTGGTTGATGGCGGTTCTCAGAATCTGTTTTTTCTTGCCTGACAGAGTCCAGTTAGAAAGCTCAATGCGGGATTCAGAGCCAAACTGGGTGCCATACAGTCCAAAATTCCGGTGCAGGATATCCACCACCGGTTTTGTCACCTGGATATAGCTGGCATTGGGGAAACGTTGATGGAACCGGGTCAGGAGCAGCTCGAAATGCTCTGGCGCGCAGACCGGGTCGGAAAGGACAAAGGTCTTGCCCCAGTGGGTCATGTATCCCAGATAGCCCACGCCGGGAATGTCAAAATATTTCATGCCCGGCTGCAAGGTTGAAAAGGACTGGGAGTGAGCGCCAAACTCCTTCAGATACTGAACCCGCTCCGAGAAGGAAAAACTCCCCGGCTGATAGTCCCGGATCGAGTCTAGAACAAGAACCTGATTACTCATCTCCACGCTCCTATGTGCCTACTACGCTGTTATTTTTATGGGGTGCGGCAGGCCCGCATGTTGCTGGCCGGATTGGGTAGCAGGACTTTGTCCTGCTACCGCTTTCCTAATTTGGTTTGCGCCCTAATACGGACCAGTAGCAGTCCATATTGAGCAGCTTGAAGTATTTGCGTTCTTCAATGGTCAGGCCCAGCTCTTCCATGTATTGGGGGTAGTTGTAGATCTTGTGGAAGGCATTTTTGGCCATCGCCCAAAAAAGAGTGACGGCAACGTACCAATAGGCTTTCTTGGCCAGCCGGGAGAGCAGGTTGCCGGTGGTATCGGTGAAATCGCCCACCACAATGCGGCCGCCGGGCTTGGCCAAAGACGTCAGGTGGCGCAGTACGTCTTTCATCATGTTTTCGCTGAAGACGTTGAGGAAAAAGTTGGCGACCACCATGTCGTACTGCTCGGCTTCATCCACCTTGAAGATATCCAGGTGAAGCTTGCGGATCGGGTAGCGGAATTGCTTGTTCTCCCGGTCGAGCTGTTCCTGGAACTTGCGCAGCATGGTCTCCGACAGGTCGACCACGGTCACCTGGGCGCCCAGCTCGGCAGCGTGAATAGCGTCCTTGCCATGGCCGACCCCGGCAAACAGGATCCGGTCGCCGGGTTGCAGGTGTTGCGGGTTGAGCATGGCGACTTTGCAGTTATGGATAGACCTGCCGCTATAGAGCGTACTCAGTAGGTCGTAAACGGGGCCGATAACTTTGTACTTATCCTTAGTGGCAACAGCTTCTTGCATTTTTATTCTCTCGTCTGCTGTGAGTAGAGGTTGGGCCTTCTCCTGAAAGCCGGACCTCGGTGATCCCTGATTGCCTTGCATACTAAGAATCTTTGCCGAGGCAAACTGTGCCTTGGCCCGCAAATTGGTTTCAAAAATTTACGCAAGTCTACAGAAATACTAAATAATTCATGATTTTGCTTAAGATTGTCCGACACTCTGAGGGTGCTGTGAGAGGTACTTCACAGCTTGGGGCGGGACATTGAAAATGCAGAACGAGGCGGACTCGGACCCAGATAATTTGGGGGGCGGCTTGAGGGAATGTTTATGGTGCTTGACGGTATGGGGCAGTCGGTTTAGTTAAGGGTGACGTGATGGCAAAGTCCAAGACTCTGGACAGTCCCTTAGAGTGATGAATGAAGGTTGGGGAGAGCTTCCTCTCCTGGAGGAGAGGAAGGATCTATGGTGATTATGAGAACGGGGCTTTTCTGAGTTTGACTAAGGGACGGGCCTTGGAGGGCTATTGCTGGGCCAGGCCCTTTTCCAATACGGCATAGACTAAGCCGACGCTGTTGCCGTGGCGCATCAGGAGCACCATGATGCGGCCACCCGCTTCAGGGTTTTCCACGTCATGCTGGGTGATAAAGCCCTCCAGAGTAATGAGGTCGCCGGCGTCATCGGTAAACGTCATCCGGACGCTGTTCTTGATATCACCAGTTCCAAACTCCACAGCTGTTGCTGTGAGTCGGACGATTTCAGGGTCTTCCGTAAGGCCGCTAACTTCCAAGGTGGTCCGGTCCTGGCTGACCCTGACTTTGTTCAGCATCAAGAGCACTTCGCCGTCGGTAAACTTCAGGTTGGAATTGTCCACGTGGTAAAGATAGTTCTCGGTGCTGGTAAAGCCGATGCCATTGCCCATGAGGCGGAAGGTATCGCCATTGCCGGGGTGAGACAGGCCCGTGTCGGTCAGTAGTGGAATGGCGTGGGCGATTCCCTGGCCATCGGTATCGGTGTTGATGGAAAAGGACAGCAGTTCGCCCCGCGGGTCGGAAATACCTTCCCAGGATTCTTCCGTGCTTGTGTTCATTAGTTGCAACAGACCTGTTTGGGCGTGGTAGGCCTGATTGTTTTTAGTTAGCCGGCTAGGCAGGGCCAGATACTCGCGCCCAATCGTCTGGATGGGGGAGTTGGACATGGCGCTGCCGTCATAGCTGGGAGTCCAGGTGCTGAAAATATCCAGGTCATCTGCGGCCAGGGCAGGCTGGGATTCTTCCACTGCAAAGCTGTTTGGGGCTGTTTGCCAATGGCGGATGCTGCCCGTGGCGGTGACAGGATCACCTGCTGTATTGAATTTCTGGGTGAGCATCACCACGCCATAGCGTCTGTCCTGCAACTGGGCGGGATCAAATCCTTTGCTGGAATCGTTGGGGCTGACTTCAGAGCGCTTGCTGTAGGCTGTGAAGGTAAACCGGTTCAGTTTTTCCCGTAGTTCCTCCCGCTTATAGGGGGCCTGGGTGCCACTCAGTCGATAGACAAGCCCCGTGGTTACCCGGGCAGAGAGCAGGGCTCCTTGAGCTGTGGCGTCATAGAGGGAGTTGAAGTAGGGGTTGTTCAGCCAGCCGATCATTTCCTTGTTGAGACCGTCTTCCTTGGTCTCTCGGGTTATGGACTGGTATTGAAGGAGCCCGTAATCATAGGTGCCCTCCAGGGTATAACCTGCGTAGGCACTGGTTTGGTCAATGGAGTTGAGTTCCCCTTCCGGGCTGGAGCTAGGTTTGGGAGCCGAGCCGGAAATCAGGGTCAAGGTGTTGTGAACACTGGGAGCGACTCCGGACAGAAGGCTGGAGGTGATGCCGAATCCCATATTGGCCACTATGAGCAGTGGGGCATCGTAGGCGGTTTTGTCGCCGGTGAGAGAGCCGGAGAAGGGGGACGTCCAGTTGCGCAGAACGGCAGTGGGCTGCTCTGGCTGTTGCACGCCCTGGTTCAGTTCCAGGGCAAAGGTGACGCCATTGTAGTTGCCGACCACGGTGTCCAAGACATCCGGAATTTGGCCCTCGCTGGTCTGGCCACCGATTGTGCGGGTCAGCACTGCCTGGCTGGATTTTTCTATAAAGCGTCGCAGGTCCAGGTGAGTCTCCAGATACTCCAGGGCCTCTTCCAGGTCGTATTCTTCGGGGATGCTGATTTCAAAGTTATTGGCGCCTTCGGCCAGAGCCAGCAGGTTGGCCAGGCTGGTGGCGGCTTGGGTTCTGCACTCGATAGACAGTTGAGAGCAGTTCATGAGTTCATTGAGACGGGCACGTCCCTCCGCTTGCTCCACATAGTCAAAAAAGGAGCGCATGGCATATTCGGTCACCACATTGATGGCATAGGGAACCTGGTTGTCAGTGGGGCCGGTTCTGGCGGTATTCGGCAAGGGGCGGCGCAGGGTGACGCCATTGGACAAGGTTGCCTCAATGGCTAGATCCAGCCGGGATTCGTATCGCTTGCTGAAGGTAATGGTATGACTGCCGTCAGGATGGTTTGTTATCCCATGGCTTGGCGGTGGATTGTCCTCCCGCTTCTGGCCATTGCTTCCGATTCGGATAACTTCGATTTTCGAGACCTTGGGGGCACTCTCCAGGTCGCTAGACTCCGGAACTTCGCCGACAATTCCCGGGGTTGCTTCTACGATCACGTCAACGGCTACACCATTATTGGGGTTGCCGGCACCTGTACCCGGGCGATCGTTGTGTCCCTTTCTTAGACGGTCACCAGAGTCGGCAGCATCGCCGCAAGCCTGAATGAGAAGTGCACTGATAAGAACCAGCAGGACATGGAGACTTCGACGTAAGATCATGGCGCACATCCAAAAGCGGAGGAACATTGAACAATCACAGCATTTGCCGTGGCTTGTCTCGAACAAACACTCCCATCCCTCAAAACAAGCCTGGACAACCGCTGTGGCGGATACAGTCCATTATCGCTTGGGCGGCACCAGGATTAATCCAGACTACAGGCACGCCAACCAAACAAACTATATGAGTATTGGAAGCAGATTCCCGGATGTCCAGAAACCCTTGTTGTGAGAGAGTGAGTAATTTTCTACTACCAGACTATAGGTATTACAGTCTGTAACAGAAAGTAGGATGTGGCAGTTCTGTGAAGCGGTTGTGATTTCCGCTGTTTGTATCCAGGGGCAGACACTTGGGCCTGCCCCTGCGGTATGGAGGTTGATACGGTCAATTAGAAGTGGATCGTAAAGCCCGCTATCAAGCCATCGTTCAGCGTGATATAGGAGGCGTGCTCCAGGTCGACCCGAACTTCCCGATAGCCCAGATACACATCGGCATTCTGGATAATCCGGTAGGTCAGGTTGGCATCCCAGCGATAGAAGTGGTCCGCATCGCCAAATGAGGTGATAGAGGGAGCATAGTAGGCGCTCAGGTTGACGCCCAGGCCTGGGACTGTTGGGATATTGATCCGGGTGAAGCCACCAATGCCGATGGCGCCGCCGTCGACGGGATCTTCGTCGAACCAGTTAAACTGCGCACCGATGCCGACGGTGGTGGGCAGGTTGCCGATAGCAGTTCTACCCCGGGCATGAAAGTCCAGATTGGCGATATGGGTACCGCCTTCCTGGTAAATATAACCGGCGCCAAAATCGATGCTGCGGTTGGCTGGAGTGATGGTAACACTAGCGTTGGCGCTATCATCGCTCAGGTTGAGGTCGAACTCGGAAGCCTGGCTACCGGTCGCTGCGACCATAAGAGCCAAAC
>JAJUGC010000181.1 GCA_029268325.1 Gammaproteobacteria bacterium
ATGTATCTCTACGTGGACAAAAAACAAGGACTGAAGTCGGTGCCGCAGGAACTGTTGGAGCACTTCGGCACGCCGGTACATGTGATGGACATGCCGCTGCGTCTCAACCGGAAGCTCGCCCGAGTGTCAGCGGAGGATGTCCTGGCCGGTATTGATGAGAAAGGCTTCTATCTGCAAATGCCGCCGCCCGGTGAGGATTACATGCAGGAAATGCGGCTTCTGGCCGAACAGGCTTGGGCACGGCGGCGCAGAGACTGATTTGCCGCTTTTTCAAAGCGAAGGTTGGGTATGTTGATTGAATATAAGTACGAAATTGCCTGGGGCTTATATCTGCTCTGTGCACTGGGCTTCTTTGGCCTGATGTGGCCCGTTTTCCACAGAATTCCCTGGCGTGGCGTGCGCCGCTTCTTTAAAGCCTTACTGGCGGTACTCCTGTTTACTCCCGCGGCGTCGGTTCCGGCGGAAAACTTCTTGGCGCCGGCGACCCTGGTGTTTGCCTATGAAGCACTTACCGGCGATATGGAATTGGCGATCCAGGCCGGAATGCTGTTGGGGCTGGCCTTTGTTGCCTTGTTGGGAGTGTTGTTACTGGAAACCCTTTTCCGTCGCCTGTTGCAAAGCCCTTCACAAGACGAGTGATGTCCTAAAGTGGTCCCTGGAAGGCCGATTGGCGGGCTTCCGGGTTAACCTGCCAAGTGACCGCCGCCTCCTGGGGCCCCTAAGCTGTTATAACTGTATCGAGCCAAGGCCTCAGCCCGTCTTGTCGTTGTAGGAACCAGTATGATTTCACGTCTTTCTTTTCTTGTCTTGGCGACAGTTGCCTTTTGTTCGCCAGCTATCCAGGCTGCTGCCTCCTTGTCGGGAGTCCCGGCTCCAGAAGTCCGCCTGTTGGTGGATATCTCCGGCAGCATGAAACAAAACGACCCGAATAACCTGAGACGTCCGGCTTTGAACCTGGTTGCACGGTTGTTGCCGGATGGCTCCCGGGCGGGTGTTTGGACCTTTGGGCGGATGGTGAATCCACTGATACCGCTGGCACCGGTGGATGAGGCATGGCGGGTTAGGGCGACCCAGCAGGTGGATCAGATTCGTTCTGTGGCCCTGTTCACGAACATTGGTGGCGTGCTGGAAGCGGCATCCGCTGATTTAAAAAGGGGAGCTTCGGGAGAGGGGGTTCATTTCATTCTGCTGACCGACGGCATGGTGGACATTTCCGAAGAGGCCGAAGCCAATGCCCGGGAGCGGGCACGGATTTTGAGTGAAGTGCTGGCACCGATCCGGCGTTCCGGAGCACGCCTGCACACCATTGCCTTGTCCCGTAATGCAGACACCAGCTTGATGCGCTCCCTGGCACTGGAGACCGGTGGTCTCTTTTCCGTGGCGGACTCACCCGAAACCCTGAGTCGGATCTTTCTGCAGGCTTTGGACCAAGCAGTGCCTGCTGAGCAGGTGCCTTTGGAGAATAATGGCTTCAGTATCGATGAAAGCGTCCGGGAGTTTACCGCTCTGGTGTTTCTCAAGGAGGGGGCACAACCGGTTGGATTAGTGGACCCGTCTGGCCGCCGGTTTAGCCAGGATAGCCACCCGGATCAGATTCGCTGGTTCCAGGATCAAGGTTTTGAATTGATCACGGTTTCCAAACCCACTGCCGGTCACTGGACACTGGAAGCAGAGGTGCAGCCCGGAAGCCGGGTGACTTTGGTAACAGACCTGAAAATGAAAGTCTCCCCTTTGCCCGCCAATTTTTTCCCGGGTGATGTGCTGGAATTGACGGCCGGCTTCTACGAAGGCGAACAACGCATCACCGCTGGAGATTTCCTGAAGTTGATTGATGTGGATGTCAGGGTCAGCAATGAAATGGATTTGGAAGGAACCAAGCGGATATCAGTTTCAGGCCAAACTCCTGAAGATGGCCTTTACCGTGATGTGATCCGACGTCTGCCGGAAGCAGGGCGCTATACGGTAACAGTGATGGCTGATGGCAAAACCTTTCGCCGTCAGCAGTCCCAGCAGATTCATCTCAATCCGCCGGTCGATGTGGAACTGCAAGGAGCAGGCAACGCCTACCGGTTAGTGGTGATGCAGCGCAGTCAGCGCATCCTCCCGCAGCGCACAGAAGTTACAGTCAGTATTAATGGGCCCGATGGCAGCCGAGTTATCCGCGCTTTACCCTATGATGCTGAGGCAAGGCACTGGTCCATTGAACTTGAGCCTTTCGGTGGCGACGGGCACTATGTGGCGCAGCTTGCAATGGAAGGTGCCGTGGAAGGGGGGCAAGGTTTTGACTTCATGCCAGGCCCGGTTAGCGTGGATTTTCCCCGGGATGTCACCAGGCTGGAAGAGTATCGCTTGCTGTTGGATGGAGAAGAAGCCGGGCAATTGGTGGCTGAGGTGGCCGAGGCCATAGAACCGTCCACTCCGGCCACTGAGTCGGAAGACTCCCATCGGTCTTCTGAAGGAGCTAGCGTTGAGTTGGCACCTGGCGAAGTTGAACTATCTGACGGGAAGCCACGGGCTGCGGGCTTGGATCAACAACCGAAGGATGAGTCCAGGCGCGCAGACCAATCAGGATGGGCGAAGGTACTGGTCTGGTCTGCAGCGGGTCTGGGTGGGAGCCTGATGTTGATCGGCCTGGGATTTTGGATGAAGTCCCGTCGGACTCCGGAGTCCAGCCTTGTAGAGGTAGCACAACCCGCTCATGAGGCGAAGGCGCCAAAGCCAGAGTTGGCACCAGAACCGGAACCTCAGCCTGAAGCTCCGCCTGAGGCCTCGGAGCCGACCGCCTTGGATGCGGATCCTGCTCCGCAGGAGAGCCAGGAAGAGCGTGCCGACACCGTTGAAGCCTTTGAGATGCCTGAAGCTGACGACTCAGACCAATTCGATGAAGTCGATGAACGAACGCCCGAAGAGATTGCCGATGCCATCCTGGCTGAAAACCAGCTTTTTGCGGCCCTGGAGGAAGAGGAGTTCGGCATGGAGGACCTGGATATTTCAGAGGACTTGTCCATACAAGATCCGGAGGAGGACAACAAACCAGGCTGAGCAAAAGCTACCAAAGAGCGGCAAGATTGGGTGGTACCTTGGTGTGAAACCAGTGGTGAGTGTTTAGGTAGGATGAGGGCGTCAGGCGGTGTGTGAACTTCTGGGAATGAGTGCAAATGTCCCTACGGACATTTGCTTTTCCTTCAGTGGCTTGATTCGGCGTGGTGGAGCAACAGGTCCTCACAAGGATGGCTGGGGGATTGCTTTCTATGAAGGCCGCTCGCTACGGGAGTTTCGGGATCCGCAGCCGAGCTACGTATCAGAGATGGCCCGTTTCGTGCGGGATTACCCCATCAAAAGCCGGATTGTCATTAGCCATATCCGCCAGGCCAATGTGGGCGGGGTGGCTTTGGAAAATACCCATCCTTTTGCCCGGGAGCTATGGGGGCGTATTTGGTGCTTTGCCCATAACGGCCAGCTCTACACCTATGATGATTTGGTTTCCAGCCATTTTAGTCCCGTGGGAACCACCGATAGTGAGCGGGCTTTTTGCTGGTTGCTGGGCGGGATCAAGGATCAGCTGGGCAGTGAACGGGCGGGCATGATCGATCCCCTGGCGGAGATTATTAAATGCCACTGCGACCGTTTGCGTGAGCGGGGCGTGTTCAACATGCTCTTTTCTGATTCTGAACACCTGTTTGTCTATTGCTCCACCAAACTCAGTTGGATTACCCGCCGCTCCCCTTTTGGTAAAGCTACCTTGCATGACGAGGACATTACGGTGGATTTCGAACAAGTCACAACGCCGAATGATGTGGTGACAGTGATTGCCACCGAGCCGCTGACCCGGAACGAAACCTGGCACTCCATGCAGCCTGGGGAGCTATTGGTGTTCAAGGATGGCGCTGTGGTGCGGCGTTTGGTCTGAGGGCGGGCCCTGGTCCGGCTCCTTCCAGGGAAGAAGCCGGACAGGTTGTGGGATTTACTGAACTAGTTCAGCGTCTGTAAACATACCTTCGAACAGGGGGCTCGACAGGTAGCGTTCACCGGAGTCGGGAAGAACGACTACGATCATCTTATCCTTGAATTCCGGCTGCTGCGCAAGCCGGTCTGCTGCAGCCACGGCGGCTCCACTGGAGATACCGCAGAGAATGCCTTCTTCCCGCATCAGGCGATGGGCATAGGCAAAGGCATCTTCATTGGAGATGGTTTCTACCCGGTCAACCAGGGACAGATCCAGGTTCTTGGGGACAAAACCAGCGCCAATGCCCTGGATCTTGTGGGGGGAAGGGGTGGGCTCTTCACCTTTCAGGGTTTGGCTGATGACAGGCGAAGCAGTGGGCTCCACGGCGACAGTGAGAACTGCCTTGCCCTTGGTTTGCTTGATGTAGCGGGAAACGCCCGTAAGGGTTCCGCCCGTGCCCACGCCGGATACGAAAATATCGACCTGTCCATCGGTGTCATTCCAGATTTCCGGGCCGGTGGTTTGTTCATGGATTTCCGGGTTGGCCGGGTTTTCAAACTGCTGGGGCATGAAATACTGGTCTGGGTTGCCGGCAAGAATTTCTTCCGCCTTGGCAATGGCACCCTTCATGCCTTTGGCCGGTTCCGTCAGGACAATTTCTGCCCCCAGTGCTTTCATAACCATACGCCGCTCCAGGCTCATGCTGGATGGCATGGTCAGGATCAGCTTATAGCCCCGGGCCGCAGCCACGTAGGCCAGGGCAATGCCCGTATTGCCACTGGTGGGCTCGATGATGGTCATTCCCGGTTTCAGTTTGCCGGACTTTTCCGCGTCCCAAATCATATTGGCGCCAATCCGGCACTTGACCGAATGGGAAGGGTTACGGCCTTCCACTTTGACATAAATATTGCGGTTGCCGATCTTGTTCAGGCGGATAAGCGGCGTATTGCCGATGGAAAGCGAGTTGTCCTCATAGAGGCGTGACATAAATAGTTCTCCTTGGGGCACAGCAGGCAGTGGGTCTGCTAGATTGGCTAAGCTTTAGCGCTACCCGTTACTCAATCATGTAAACATAACGAGATTTCGGGTCAAATTCCATGGCTGGCAATCATCCGGTGGTTGTCTCCTGGCACCTTGCCGTGGCAGGGTGTTGGTTGTGACCACCGGAACCTGCGTTTATACTGCGACGATATTCAAACGCTTGTTTAATTGGATTCATCATATCCGCAAAGCACTGTTTTTGTATATTAGCCGCCAGATTTTCCACGAGGCATAGCGAATGAAAAAGTTCGAAGGCACCGATCAGTATGTTGTCACTGATGACTTGAAAATGGCAGTCAATGCCGCCATTGCCCTGCAAAGGCCCTTGTTGATCAAGGGGGAGCCGGGTACCGGCAAGACTATGCTGGCGGAAGAGTTGGCCCGCGCGCTGGATGTGCCCCTGATTTCCTGGCATATCAAGTCCACTACCAAGGCCC
>JAJUGC010000182.1 GCA_029268325.1 Gammaproteobacteria bacterium
GATAAAGATCTGGTGGGAGTCCTTGTCGGCAAAGCGGTTGATTTTGTCTTCGATGGACGGACAGTAGCGTGGTCCAACACCTTCGATCTTGCCGGTAAACATGGGCGAGCGATCAAACCCGCTGCGGATGATTTCGTGGGTGCGCTCGTTAGTCCGGGTGATATAGCAGTTGATCTGCTGGGGGTGCTCATCCACGGAGCCCAGGAACGACATCACCGGCGTGGGCGTGTCCCCAGGCTGGACCTCCATTTTGCTGAAATCCACGGAACGGGCATCGATCCGGGGCGGCGTACCGGTTTTCAGGCGCCCTACTCGCAGCGGCAGCTCCCGCAGACGGTGCGCCAGGGCAATGGCGGGCGGATCGCCGGCACGGCCGCCGGAGTGGTTTTGCAGGCCGATATGGATCACGCCCCCCAGGAAGGTGCCGGTCGTGAGCACAACGGAGGTGGCATGAAAACGCAGCCCCATCTGGGTGACCGCACCTTTGACGGTCTCACCTTCTACAATCAGGTCGTCCACTGCCTGCTGGAAAATCCACAGGTTGGGCTGGTTTTCCAGGATCTCACGGATTGCTGCTTTATATAGCACGCGGTCGGCCTGGGCGCGGGTGGCACGCACTGCCGGGCCTTTGCGGCTGTTCAGAACCCGGAATTGGATACCGCCACGATCGGTCGCCCGGGCCATGGCACCGCCTAGTGCGTCGATTTCCTTCACAAGATGGCTCTTGCCAATGCCACCAATGGCCGGGTTACAGGACATCTGCCCCAGAGTTTCGACATTGTGTGTCAACAGCAGGGTCTTGCACCCCATGCGGGCGGAAGCCAACGCAGCCTCTGTACCGGCGTGGCCACCACCGATCACGATGACATCAAAACGACTGGGATAGTCCACGAATCACCTCGAAAAGAAACTGGAATGAGGAACCCCGAGAGGGTAACCCGATATTTTAGCGGGCCGCTCCAGTGAATGGAACGACGGATCGATGAAAATATAACCAAGTCCCGTATATTTACCTATTCTGGGCAAAAGTGAACAAACTGTAATTATTTGGCTGATCAAGGGGTTAGCGCCCCTACTTAAGTAACGTTATCAAGAAAGTTATCCACATTCACCTAAGCCCCAAAAGCCCTGAATAAACAGCATATCAATTTGATTTTAAAGGGATATTTAAAACATTTCACAAGTCATCAGGAATTTATGAACAAAGTTATCCACAGCAACAACTCCAGCAATAGACTCTATCCCCTGGACATCTGTGTACTCTCCCCTGGACACCTATGTACTTTCCGGGGAACTGGATGACGGCAATGGAGCCTTGGTCTGCGAATTGAAGCGAACAGTCCGGAAAGCTATAGGAAAGTGACGCAATCTTGTCTAAAGTTTCATCAAGTCCGTCGTGCACGAACCAGCCTGCAGGGCCGGTAGGAAAGACATCCTTTCTTTACCGGACGGCTGGCCCCGGCTCCGGCATAAAAGACGTTGGAAAAGCGGAATTTTAGCCCCGGCCAGCGTCCAAATTCAGGCACATGGAATTCTTTTGGCGTATTGACTCAAATAGTGTTTGCCAACGGCGTCTAATTTCGGTACAACCGGCGCCTTTATGCTTACGGTCACCCTTGTCAGTCGTCCAGTCCCCCGGGGGTTAAATGAAGTAGCATGACGAAACCTGCCGAAATCCTGCTGCAATTGCGCGATATCCAGAAAAGCTTCGGGTCCAGGACGGTACTCGACCATGTCAGCCTGGACATTTACAACGGTGAGTTCCTGACGTTGCTGGGGCCTTCCGGTTGCGGCAAAACCACTATCCTGCGCCTGATTGCCGGTTTCGAATATCCGGATGGCGGCGAGATCCTGTTGAACGGCCGCCCCCTGTCCCACGCTCCGCCCGAACAGCGCCCCATTAACACGGTGTTCCAGAACTATGCGCTCTTTCCCCATATGAGCGTGTTCGACAACGTGGCGTTTGGCCTGAAAATGAAGCGCCTGGGTAAGGACGAGATCCGTCGCCGGGTGATGGAAGTGCTGACGATGGTGCGCCTGCAGGATTACGCCACGCGCCGCCCGACCCAATTGTCCGGTGGCCAACAGCAGCGGGTCGCCCTGGCCCGGGCGGCCGTCAACGAGCCGGCCCTGCTGTTGCTGGATGAATCTCTGAGCGCCCTGGACTTCAAGCTGCGCAAGCAAATGCAGATGGAGCTCAAGGCCCTGCAACGCCGCCTGGGCATTACCTTCGTGTTCGTCACCCACGACCAGGAGGAAGCCCTGTCCATGTCGGATCGGGTGGTGGTGATGCGGGAAGGCCATATCGAGCAAATCGGCACCCCGCGCCAGATCTACGAGCAACCCCGTACCCTGTACGTGGCCAACTTCGTGGGCGACTCCAACATTCTGGAGGGCCGCATCCTACGCCGCCTGGACGAGCGTTATGTGGAAGCAGAGGTGGAAGGCCTGGTTTGCCCCTTGCTGGTCAAGCAGCCCCTGACCGATGGCTCCCCCATCAAGGTCCTGCTGCGCCCGGAGGATTTGCGGGTATATGAGCTGCACGAACCTCACCAGCTGGAGTTCTGGTTCGACGGCCAGGTGATCGAGCGCAACTACAAAGGCATGACCCTGGAATCGGTGATCCGCCTGCCCAACGGCAAGCAGATCATCGCCAGCGAGTTCTTCGACGAGAACGATCCGGATTTCGACTACACCCCCGGCGAAAAAGTCCGCGTGGGCTGGGTCCGTAACTGGGAACGGGTAATGACCGATGACTGAAAAAAATCGGCTGCGCTCACTGTCGATTCTGCTGATCAGTGTCTGGCTGGTCCTGTTCGTGTTGATTCCCAACCTGATGATCCTGGTACTAAGTATCCTCACCCGGGACGAAAGCCAGTTCTACCGTTGGGAATACACCTGGGAAAACTATCAGCGCCTGTTCGATCCGGTCTATTTGCAGGTCTTCCTCCATTCCCTGTGGATGGCGGTGGTCACCACCCTGTTGTGCCTGCTGCTGGCCTATCCGTTCGCCTACTTCGTCGCCCAGGCGCCGAAGCGCTGGCGTAACCTGCTGTTGTTGCTGGTGATCATTCCCTTCTGGACCAACTCCCTGATCCGCACCTATGCCATCAAGGTCATTCTCGGCACGAAGGGGCTGCTGAATACGGTGTTGCTGGAGCTAGGCCTGATCGAAACACCTCTGCGGCTTCTCTATACGGAAACCGCGGTGATCCTGGGGCTGACCTATCTGCTGCTGCCCTTCATGATCCTGCCCCTGTTTGCCGTGTTGGAAAAGATCGACCCCAACCTCAACGAGGCAGCCGCCGATTTGGGCGCCAACGCCTGGAAGCGGTTCTGGCGCATCACTGTGCCCCTGTCTCTGCCGGGCGTTATTGCCGGCAGCCTGATGGTGCTGCTGCCAGCCCTGGGGATGTTCTACATTTCCGACATCCTGGGCGGCGCCAAGAACCTGGTGGTGGGTAACATCATCAAGAGCCAGTTCCTGGATGCCCGCGACTGGCCGTTCGGCTCGGCCGCCAGCGTGACCCTGACGGTGGTGATGGCCCTGATGTTGTTCGCCTATTACCGGGTATCCCGCAACCAGAACCGGGAGCTGATCGACCGATGACACGTATCCTGAGACAAGGCTACCTGGCCCTGATTTACCTGTTTTTGTACATCCCCATCGGGGTGCTGATCCTCTTTTCCTTCAACGAGTCCCGCTATACCCACCAGTGGACCGGCTGGTCGTTGAAGTGGTACGAAAGCCTGGCGAACAACACCATGCTGATCGATGCCGCCATCAACTCGCTGTTGGTGGCCGTGGTGGCCGCCACGCTGGCCACCATGATCGGCACCCTCACTGCCGTGGGCCTATACCGCTACCGTTTCCGGGGCAAGCAGGCTCTCACCAGCCTGCTGTTCGTGGTGATGATGTCGCCGGATATCGTGATGGCCATTTCCCTCTTGGCGCTGTTTTTGACCCTCGGCATTGCCCTGGGTTTCTGGTCGCTGTTGATCGCCCACATTACCTTCTGCCTGCCGTTTGTAGTCATCACCGTCTACTCCCGGCTACGGGGCTTTAATCCCCACCTGATCGATGCCGCCAAGGACCTAGGCGCCAGCGAGTTCCAGGCCTTCTGGCGGGTGATTGTACCCCTGGCGGCACCGGCGATTCTGGCCGGCTGGCTGCTTAGCTTTACATTGTCTTTAGACGATGTCATCGTGAGTTTTTTCGTAACCGGGCCCGGTTTCGAAATCCTGCCCCTGAAGATCTATTCCATGGTTCGACTGGGGGTCAAACCTGAAGTAAATGCCCTGGCGACGGTCTTGTTCGTGATCTCGCTAGTGCTGGTGATCACCTCTCAACTCTTGCTGAAGGAAAAACGATGAAGAAACTTCTTGCTTGCGCAGCCCTGCTGACCACCTCCATGGTCGCCAGTGCCAACGGCCAGCTTTACATCTATAACTGGACCGAATACATGCCGGAGGAAGTCCTCAACCGCTTTACCAAGGAGACGGGTATCAAGGTGGTCTATTCCACCTACGACTCCAACGAAGCCATGTATGCCAAGCTTAAGTTGACCGGTGAACAGGGTTACGACATTGCCGTGCCCTCCACCTACTATGTCAACAAGATGCGCCAGGAAAACCTGCTGCAAAAAATCGACAAGAGTAAGCTCACCAACTTCAAGAACCTGGACAAAAAACTGCTCGACGGCTCCTATGACCCGGACAACGAGTACAGCGTCCCCTACCTCTGGGGCACCACCGGCCTGGCAGTGAACGCCGCTGAAATCGACCCGAGCCAGGTGACCAGCTGGGCAGACCTGTGGAAGCCTGAGTACAAGGGCCAGGTGTTGCTCACCAACGACCTGCGGGAAGTGTTCCACCTGGGCCTGGCGGTACAGGGCTACTCCGGCAACACCACCGATGAAAATGAAATCAAGGCCGCCTACGAGAAACTGCGCAGCCTGATCCCGAACGTGCGCCTGTTCGATTCCGAATCGCCCAAGCAGGCGTACCTGTCCGGTGAAGCCAACATCGGTATGATCTGGAGCGGCGAAGCCTTCATGGCCAACCAGGAAAACCCGGACATCCAGTACATCTATCCCAAAGATGGCGTGATCATCTGGGTCGACAGCCTGGTGATCCCCACCAACGCCCGTAACCCTGAAGCAGCCCACAAGTTCATCGACTTCCTGCTGCGTCCGGAGATCGCCAAGATCATTGCCGAGGAAATCGGCTACTCCACGCCCAACCAGAAAGCCGTGGAACTGGTGGATGAAGAGGTCCGCAACAACCGGATTGCCTATCCGACCGAGGAAGACCTGAAAAAGTCCGAGTTCCAGAACGACGTCGGCAGCGCCATTACGATTTATGAGCAGTACTGGGAGCGGCTGAAGGTCGGCCGGTAATCCAGCCTTCTCTTTGAA
>JAJUGC010000183.1 GCA_029268325.1 Gammaproteobacteria bacterium
AACTTCCTATGGCTTCCTTCAGACCCCACCGTTGGCCAGTGACGCCCTTGCCAGTCGGATTGTCTTCCCCTCAGTCGGGGTGACGCCATCTTCTTTCAGATGGCCGGGTTTGCCGGCTTCGCCGGGCAAACAAAAAAGGGCTCCTAATAGGAGCCCTGAAGACTGGAGAAGCAACAACGATGGAATGGCATCAGGTCTGCTTTGCCTGCTCCCGAAGCATGTACTTCTGGATTTTGCCGGTACTGGTCTTGGGGAGCTCCCCGAACACGATTTTGCGGGGAATCTTAAAGCCGGCCATGTTCTCCCGGGCGAACTGAACCAGCTCTTCCTCGCTCAGGCTATAGCCATCTTTCAGGGTCACGAAAGCACAGGGCGTTTCCCCCCACTTTTCATCAGGACGGGCTACCACCGCCACCTCCGACACTGCCGGATGCCGGTAGAGCACCTCTTCCACCTCAATGGAGGAAATGTTTTCGCCACCGGAAATGATGATGTCCTTGGAGCGGTCACGAATCTCGATATAGCCGTCTTCATGCCATACCGCCAGGTCGCCGGTGTGGAACCAGCCACCCTCGAAGGCCTCCGCGGTGGCGCGCGGGTTCTTCAGATAGCCCTTCATGATCAGGTTGCCGCGCATCATGATCTCGCCCATGGTGCTGCTATCTTTCGGCACGGGCTGCATGCTGATGGGGTCGGCCACCATGACATCTTCCAGCAACGGACTCTTCACGCCCTGACGGGACTTGATGCGCGCCCGCTCCTCCAAGGGAGCCTGATCCCACTCGGATTTCCAGGCACAGGAAATGGCCGGGCCATAGCTTTCGGTCAGGCCGTAGACGTGGGTGACGGACATGCCCATGGCCTCCACTCCCGCTATCACGGAAGAAGGCGGCGCAGCGCCGGCCGTCATGGCCTGGACAGAGTGCTCGATCCCCGCCTTCAGGCTATCGTCTGCGTTCTTGAGCAGGTTCAGGACAATGGGCGCGGCGCAGAAATGGGTCACGGTCTCTTGGCGGATCAAAGAGAAAATATCCTCAGCCCGAACATGGCGCAGGCATACGTTGACCCCTGCCAGGGCAGCCATGGTCCAGGGGAAGCACCAGCCATTGCAATGGAACATGGGCAGGGTCCACAGGTAGGACGCATGGAGCGGCATCGCCCAGGACAAGGTCCAGTTGATCGCGTTCAGATACGCACCCCGGTGATGATAAACCACCCCTTTGGGATTACCCGTGGTACCGGATGTATAGTTCAGGGTAATGGCATCCCACTCATTCTCTGGTTTCACCCAGTCAAAGTCGGGATCCCCTTCCGCCACAAAGGCATCGTATTCCAGCTCGGAAACCAGGCGCCCCTCTTTGTATAGGGGATCATCAATGGAGACCACTAAAATCGGGCGCCCAATCATCTTGATCGCCTTCTCCGCCACCTCGGCGAACTCCCGGTCCACAAACAGGATCTTGGATTCGCCGTGCTGCAGGATAAAGGCAATCGCCTCGGCATCCAGGCGCGTATTGATGGCATTGAGTACCGCGCCGGCCATGGGAACGCCGAAGTGGGCTTCATACAGGGCTGGCGTATTAGGACAGAGAAATGAGACCGTATCGCCCCGGCCGATGCCTCGTTGGGTCAGGCTCGAGGCCAGCTGCCGGCTGCGCTGGTAGACCTCCCCCCAGGTACGGCGGATCGGACCATGTACCAAAGCCGGATAGTCGGGATAGACAAAGGCTGAACGAGCCAGAAAGCTCAGCGGCGAGAGCGCCGTATAGTTCGCCGCATTGGCCTCCAGACCTGCATTGAAAATGTTGGGCTCCATTGTTCTTGTATCCTCGTTTTTTTGCAGAGTAATACCCCGAGAATAGAAAGTCCGCCCTGGGTTGGAAATTCGACTTTGGTCGCAGGAAGCAACCTGCCGGATCGGCTGGCCGCACCCGGCCTCGCGAACTTACGGGCACACCTAAGCAAATGGTAGGGAACGGACACTCCAGATAACAGGAGGCCGGGTCAAGGCGGTAGAAAACCAGGAACTGGGGCTGGCAGCCGGCAACGGCCTAGGCCATTGCCGGGAACATTTCATTGGGAATTTCCGGGGCCGCCGTAGCGAACTCCCGCATTACATAGCGGACGCGGCTGTCTGGCGAGCCATGGCGTATTTGCAAGGACTCGATATGGCGCAGCCGCGGCAGCAGGCCGCAGCCATTGGCGACCTGGATCGCCAGTCCCGGGCGAGCATTGAGCTCAAGCAGCAAAGGCCCTCGCTTGGCATCCAGCACCAGGTCGGTACCGATATAGCCCAGCCCGGTCATTTCATAGCAGCGGGCGGCCAGGTTCAGCATTTCCGTCCAATTGGGTACCTGAATCCTGTCGAACCCCATCCCCGTGTCGGGATGCTGCTTGATCGGCCTGGAGAACTGCACGGCATTCAGGCAGCGCCCCGTCGCGATATCCAGGCCCACCCCCACGGCCCCCTGGTGCAGGTTGGCTTTACCGTCGGAGGCATGGGTGGCCAGGCGCAACATTGCCATCACCGGATAGCCCTTGAAGACGATGACGCGGATATCCGGCACGCCCTCATGGGAATAACCGGCAAACACGGGATCGAACTCGATCAACTCCTCGATAATGGCCACATCCGGAGAACCGCTCAGGGAATAAAGCCCCGCCAGTGTGTTGGTCAGGTGGCGCTCGATATCTTCCAAGGTGACCTCCGCACCGGAGGCCTTCACGAAGTTGTCCTCCCGGCGACCGATAATCACCAGGATGCCTTTCCCACCTGAGCCCTTGGCGGGCTTGATGGCGAAGCCCCCCTGGATGCGGTTCAGCAACTGCCCGACCTTGCTGATTTCATACTGATGCTGGATCACATAGTACAACCGGGGGGTCACCACACCGGCCTGCTGGGCCAGCAACTTGGTGCGGAGCTTGTTATCCACCAGCGGGAACAGGTGGCGCGGATTGTAGCGGCCAATATAGGACACGTTACGGCTATTCATTCCCAGGATTCCCGAACGTGCCAGGGCCATCGGACTGACTGCAAACATCAGGAAGACCTCACCATGGCTCGGAACCGGCGCAACTCGGACAGTTTATAGCCCGTGTATTGCCCCATCAGGAGTGTCAGTGCCAGCAGCACCAGGTGCAGCTCCGGGAAGTTGAAGCTCAGATAGCTCACCTGGGCGGAACTCATGAGCAAATAAGCCAGAACCGCCACCAGCAGGCTGCCGCCGCCCTGCTTCACCACCTCACTGGGCCCTTCTTCCTCCCACAGAATGGACATCCGCTCGATGGTCCAGGCGATAATGATCATCGGGAAGAAGGTAATGGTCATGCCCGTGTCAAAGCCCAGCTCATAGCCCACCAGGCTCAGGATGGCGATCAGGAACACCACCAGGATCACCAGGGTGGCAATCCGCGCCACGAGCAACAGGTTCAGGCGCGATAAGTAGCCCCGTAGCAAAAGCCCCAGGGCCACGATGGTGACAAAGCTGATTAACCCGGTCCAAAGGGAGGTCTGCAGAAACGCCAGGGCGATCAGAACCGGCATGAAGGTACCGGACGTCCGAATCCCCACCATGATCCGCATGAACACCACCACCAAAGCGCCAATGGGCAACAGCAAGAGCATCTTGAACACACTTTGCTCTTCGATGGGCAGGCGGTGGATCCCCAGGAACGCAAAGCTGCTGCTGTTGACCTTGTCCTGGGCCAACTGCAGGGTTGGGATCGACTGGTGGATCATGGAAAAGCTGACCCGGGAGTTACGCCCGCCCGTCACATCCAGGAGCGAATCGCTGCCCCGGTGCCAAAGCAGGACGTTATCCGGCAGCCCTTGCTCGCCCGTGGCCGGGTCAAACACCAGCCAACGGTTGTCGGCAAAGATCTCGATCAGTGGAGTCAGGCTCTGGCGACGGCGGGCATCTTCCAGGGTCAACCCCATGGACACCCGGGCCGGGATGCCCGCCTGGTTCAGCAGTTTCTCCAGTACCACAACCTGGGGACCGGAGTTTCTCAGCAAGGTAGCGTTCTGGCTGGGGCTGGAGCTCATCACCAGCTTGATGATTTCCCGGGCCATGCTTTCCGGAGTGCTGGAGCGCCGGCCGGCACTTTCCAGTACCTGGGCGGCCGCCATGCCTTCAGATTCGTTCCAATAGACCTTGGCCGGCTGGGGAATGGTGGCAATCGGCAAGGTGGCCGCAGCCTCGGAGTCTTCCACCAGTTGTACCCGGTAATACAGGGTCTGTGAGCCGTCCGCCGAACGGGTTGTCCACTCGCCACGGCGGTTGCCGTCACGCTGGATGATGGAAAAACCATAGCCAGGGGATGCGGCCTGCTCGGTGTAGACCCGGAACCCTGGCGGGGAGTCCGGAAGATCCAGGCTCACCAAAACAGGTCCGTTTTCCGCCATAAAGTCGATCCGGGCCTCAATCAGCCACACGGAAGTCTGTTCTCCTGGCTGGAGCGGAATATCAAACTGGGTATGGCGGAGCCAGGCAATGGAGAGTCCTGTGACGATCAGCATCAGGACGATCACATAAAAGGGAGTACGAGACGTCATAAATCTCCACTACCCCCTGCTTTAGGGGGTGGTTTTGGGGGGAGCGATTCGGGTTTGGGCGACATCAACAACCATCAGGTCCTTGAGGATGTTGCGTCCGATCAGCAGCGGAAAGTCCAGGTGCGCACGGTTGGTCAGGGTAAATTCCGCCATTTGGGATACATTACCCAACGTAAAATGTAGCTCAATGACCGGGCGCCGCTCGCCATCTTCCGTGGTGGACTGGATAATGCGGGCATAGCGCACGACTTTTGCCTCAATCTGCAGGTCTTCCTTGGTTTCCGGATGGGAGAGGTCGAAACGCACCCAATCCACGCCGTTGCGCTCGAACTTCTGCAAGTTGCTGGCATGCAGGGAGGCGGTTGTGGCACCGGTGTCGATTCGGGCCGGAATCTGAATCCCGGGCGGGGACAACAGGACATCCTCGATCGCCCCCACAATCTGCTTGCCCGACTGGACATCCACCACGGGCTGTTTCGAGGTGGGAACCGCAGGACAGCTCAGCTTCGGCTGGGGAGGACAGGAAGGTGGTTCCACACGGCTGCGGATTTCTTCCGAGAGTTGCAGAACAACACTTTCCTGGACTTCCGCCAACTCTTCACGGGTCGGCTGCCGTTCGGCCAATGTCAGAATCTGCTGATCTAGTTGTTCCAGGCGGGATTCCAGGGAATTGAGGTTGGCTTTGTCTATCAGCAAGTGCTCCGGCGAACAAGCGCTCAAGCAGGCTGACAGCAGTAGTAGGGTAGCGGTTTTGAAGAAAGGGCTGCTGTTTTTCATGGCGGAATTCTAATTGATCACTTTAGTGAGACACGAATGTAGAATTCCGCCGACAATCTGCGATTTGAAC
>JAJUGC010000184.1 GCA_029268325.1 Gammaproteobacteria bacterium
GAGATTGTAGTGGAGGGCGGCTATATCAAGGCTCGCGCTCCCCAAGGCCTGAAAGGTGCCCATATCTTTTTGGACACGGTCACGGTCACCGGCACCGAAAACCTGCTGATGGCTGCGACCCTGGCCAAGGGCAAGACCATTATCGAAAACGCGGCCCGCGAGCCGGAAGTGGTGGACCTGGCCCAGTGTCTGATTGCCATGGGCGCGGACATCAAAGGGGCGGGCACCTCTACCATTGAGATCAATGGCGTCAAGTCGTTGAAGGGCTGCCACTACAACGTACTGCCGGACCGGGTGGAAACTGGTACTTTCCTGGTAGCCGCGGCCGCCACCCGGGGACGGGTTAAGGTCAAGGATACCCGGGCCGATATTCTGGACGCGGTGTTGCTGAAGCTGGAAGAAGCTGGCGCCCACCTGTCCATCGGGGAAGACTGGATTGAGCTGGACATGAAAGGCAATCGCCCACGGGCGGTCAGCCTGCGTACCGCACCTTATCCGGCATTCCCTACCGACATGCAGGCCCAGTTCGTGGCCATGAATGCCGTGGCCGAGGGCACGGGTACCATTATCGAAACCATTTTCGAAAACCGCTTCATGCACGTTCAGGAAATGTGCCGGATGGGAGCCCAGATCCGTTTGGAAGGGAACACGGCGATTACCGAAGGCGTTGAGCGCCTGACCGGAGCCCCGGTGATGGCTACTGACCTGCGCGCCTCGGCTAGCCTGGTGATTGCGGGTCTGGTGGCAGAAGGCACCACGCTGGTGGATCGCATTTATCACATCGACCGTGGCTACGAGTGCATTGAAGAGAAAATGCAACTGCTCGGCGCTAGCATTCGCCGGCTGCCACGCTGATTTCAACAGGTTCTGTTATGCCAGATATGCTGACAATTGCGCTCTCGAAAGGGCGAATCCTTGAGGAAACCCTGCCGCTGTTGGCGCAAGCAGGCATCGAGCCGGCGGAAGATATCAGCCGCAGCCGCAAGCTGATTTTTGAAACCACCCGGCCGGATGTGCAACTGGTGGTGATCCGTGCCACAGATGTGCCCACGTATGTGCAGTATGGCGCTGCCGACATGGGGGTTGCCGGGAAAGACGTGCTGATGGAGCACGGGGCGGAAGGGGTCTACGAGTTGATGGACCTGAAGATTTCCCGCTGCCGGCTGATGACCGCAGCCCCTGTACAGGCCAAGCCCGTACAGGGGCGGATCAAGGTGGCCACCAAGTTCGTGAACCTGGCCAAGCGCTATTACGCAAGCCAGGGCATCCAGGCCGATATCATCAAGCTTTACGGTGCGATGGAATTGGCTCCCTTGATGGGGCTGGCCGATGAAATCGTCGATATCGTGGATACCGGCAACACCCTGCGTGCCAACGGGCTGGAGCCGCGGGCCCTGATCGCCCAGATCAGTTCTCGGTTGGTGGTTAACCGGGCTTCCCTTAAGATGAAGCATACCCGGATCCAGCCCATTCTCGACAAGCTCCAGCTTGCCGTGAACGAGCTCGAGGCGCAGCGCGCCGCATCCCAGAAAGTTTAGATGTTTCTCATGGTAGGAAGATACGCATGACCAGCGAACTCAAGATTAAACGGCTAGCGACAACTGACCCGGATTTCGATGGTCAGCTTGCCCATCTTCTGGCTTGGGATGACGCCGAGGATCATGCGGTCCAGACCACGGTTACCGGCATTCTGCGGGACGTGAAGACCCGAGGCGATGAGGCGGTGCTGGAATATACCCAGCGCTTTGACCAGGTAGAAGCAAGCCGGCTGGCGGATCTGGAAATCTCCCGGGAGAGACTTCAGCAGGCGTTGGAGCGGATTGACTCCAGGCAGCGTGAGGCCTTGGAGAAGGCGGCCCAGCGGATTCGCACCTATCACGAGAAACAGCTCGGAACCTCCTGGACCTACCAGGAAGCGGACGGTACCGTGCTCGGCCAACAAGTGCGTGCGATGGATCGGGTCGGACTCTATGTGCCTGGCGGCAAGGCTGCCTATCCTTCCTCGGTGCTGATGAATGCCATTCCGGCTAAGGTGGCAGGAGTGGGTGAAGTGATCATGGTGGTGCCTACGCCCCGGGGAGAGGTCAACGACCTGGTGCTGTCGGCGGCTGCCATTGCCGGTGTGGATCGTGTCTTTGCCATTGGTGGTGCCCAGGCGGTTGCGGCCTTGGCCTATGGTACGCAAACCGTGCCCCAAGTAGACAAGATCGTGGGCCCGGGCAACATTTATGTGGCCACAGCCAAGAAGATGGTGTTCGGCGTGGTGGGCATTGACATGATTGCCGGCCCTTCCGAAATCCTCGTGGTGTCTGATGGACAAACCGACCCAGACTGGCTGGCGATGGATCTTTTCTCCCAGGCGGAGCATGACGAGGATGCCCAGTCCATTCTGATTGCCACCGATGGGGCGCACCTGGATGCGGTGGAAGCCAGCATCAACCGGCTATTGCCCACTCTGGAGCGTCAGGAGATTGTTCGCAAGTCCCTGGAGCGTCGCGGCGCCCTGATCCTGGTGAAGGACCTGCAGGAAGCTGTGCAAGTGACAAACCGGATTGCGCCGGAGCACTTGGAATTGTCGGTTGAAGATCCCGAGGCCCTGTTGCCGCAGATTCGTCACGCCGGTGCCATCTTTATGGGACGCTATACGGCGGAAGCCGTGGGCGATTACTGTGCAGGGCCCAACCACGTGCTGCCGACCTCGGGTACCGCCCGGTTCTCCTCACCCCTGGGGGTCTATGACTTCCAGAAGCGCTCGTCCATCATCTTCTGCTCGGCGGAGGGAGCAAGCGAGTTGGGTAAGACGGCATCCGTGCTGGCGCGGGGAGAGGGACTCACGGCTCACGCCCGTTCAGCCGAATACCGTATTTTGCCTGGCCAGGGCGAGTAATCACTGCTGTCGCCCGGCTCCCGGGTGACAAACGGGCTTAAAAGAGGCGGTAGCCGGAAGGCGCCGCCTCTTTTGTTTCTCTGCCTATTCCATCTTGAGCGGGCTTTGGAGGGCTTGGGCTCAGGAGGATGAGGTCAAGTCCAGGGGGCGTTCGGTAACCTGGGCGTGCAGTTCCAGGAGCTTGCCCTGTCGATAGATACCCAGGGCGATGGAGTCGCCGGGCTGCATCTGGGCCACCTGCTTGAGGGCGTCGACGGCCCGTTGGATGGGGTGCCCATTGATGCTCAGAATGACATCACCCGGTAAGATGCCCGCAGCTTCTGCCGGACTGTTACGGTGAATGCCCGTAATAATCAGGCCGTTGGTGTGCTCCAGGTTAAAAAACTCCGCTTCCTTGCGCCCCAGTTGGTGCATTTCCACCCCCAGATAGCCCCGGATAACGCGTCCATGCTGGAGCAGGTCCTGCATGATGCGTTGCGCCAACTGCACTGGAATGGCAAAGCCAATTCCCTGGTTGCCTCCTGTGGGGGAAAAAATGGCCGTGTTGATGCCAATCAGCTCTCCTTGGGCATTGACCAGCGCGCCCCCGGAGTTGCCCGGATTGATGGCCGCATCCGTCTGGATGAAATCCTCAAAGGTGGTCAGGCCTAGTTCGCTGCGCCCGGTTGCACTGATGATGCCCTGGGTCACGGTTTGCCCAACTCCGAACGGGTTGCCGATGGCGAGCACCACATCGCCAATGCGCGCCTGGTTGTGTTCGGAAATCTTGATGGCCGGCAAGGGTTGCAGCGGGATATGAAGTAGGGCCAGGTCACTTTCCGGATCGACACCCATGATGGTCGCTCCCACTTCCCGGCCATCCTGCAGGGCGACCCGAATGTCCTTGGCCTGGCGGATCACGTGGTAGTTGGTGAGCACCAAACCCTGTGGGTCCACAATGACCCCGGAACCCAGCCGGGTTTGCAGCCGTTGTGCCGGCCCAGTGCGATCTTGCAACAAGGGCGCGAGCAGGGGGTGGTTCAGCAGCGGGTGCCGGGAAAGCTCGATCTGGTGGGTGGTATAGATATTGACGACGGATGGCGCTGCCCGCTGCACTGCCTGGGTATAGCTTAGTGCGGACGAAGGCGCCGGCTGCTGCAATTGCAGCCATTGCAGGCCAGCGATACCCAGCAAGAGTCCAAACAGGACAGGCCAACGCAGGTAGCGGCACAGGGCCAGCAGTTTCATGCTCAGGTTCAAACGCGGCTCCGGAAACTGGTTTCGTTGCGTGCGACTGTTAACATAGGCGATGAAATTCAGTGAGTCGCCAAGAGGAGAAAGTCGTGGGGGTAACGCTGCGAGAACTGGTGAAAACCGCCAACCAGTGGCTGATGCCCAAGCCGATCCAGGATTACTGTCCCAATGGCCTACAGGTAGAAGGGCGGGAAAGGGTCCGCAAGCTGGTCACGGGGGTAACGGCCAGTCAGGCCCTGCTGGATGCAGCCATTGCTGCGGGAGCGGATGCGATTTTGGTGCATCACGGATATTTTTGGAAGAACGAGCCGGCCCAGGTGGTGGGCCTGAAGAAAAAGCGCCTGCAGACCCTGCTTAAGCATGACGTGAGCCTGCTGGCCTACCATCTGCCCCTGGACCTCCATGACGAGCTGGGCAACAACGTGCGCCTGGGGCAGCACCTGGAGTTCAATATCAAAGAGCCTCCGGCCGGGACGGAGACGGGCCTGTTGCGGGTGGGGGAGCTTTCACAGCCCATGACACCCCAGGAACTGGCGGCACATATCGGCCGTTGCCTGGGCAGGATGCCCCAGCATATTGAAGGAGGCCCAGACCGTATCCAGACCATTGCCTGGTGTACCGGAGCAGCCCAGGGCTATATCGACCAAGCGCTGGAGTTGGGGGTGGATGCTTATCTGAGTGGGGAGATTTCCGAACCGACGGTTCATACGGCCCGGGAAGGTGGAATCCACTACTTCGCCGCCGGGCATCACGCTACAGAGCGATATGGCGTGCAGGCACTGGGGCAACGCTTGGCGGAAACCTTTGGCCTGGAGCACCAGTTTATCGACATTGATAATCCGGTTTAGGCCGCTTCAGCTAGTGAAAAACTTTTACTAGAGGCAATGCCAAACGGGAGAGAGTTCAGGCTCTCAGCCTACGCCAAAGTTACCAGTCAACGTAGATACATCCCCCCCCCTTTCGTAAAGGGGGTAGGGCGTAAAGGGGTGTAGGGGGGATTTCTGCAGAGCACCTCGGTACGCCCTGTACTGGCTGTGTTGGCCTATTGTGAAGTATTGGCTGTACCGGATGTGCTCAATCAAGGCTTGCTATTGCTGTCCAGGCCATAGTCCTCAGCCAGAGTACCCTTTTCTTCGGGCTTTGATTTCGGCGCATAATCCCGCGGCGGCTCCACGACTTCGGCCAGCTCATCGATATCCAGTGTGCTGGTCTGACGGAAGGGCGGCGCCAGGTTGAGGTTGCGCTTGAACTCCACGTCTTCCGCCAGGCGTTCCGAGC
>JAJUGC010000185.1 GCA_029268325.1 Gammaproteobacteria bacterium
ATAACGTGCTGGTTTACCGGCCCGTGGAGATGGTCCAGCACTGCTATTCCTGACGCGGTCTTTAAGAGGCCTTGAAAATAAACGACAATACCTCGAATTATTAGGGAAGATCTTAGATTCGAGGTATTGAGCATGAAACAAGGAGTGGCGCGTTTCAGTCTGTTGTTGATGATCCTGACGCTGGCGGGCTGTGGCATCAACAACATTCCCACCTATGATGAGCAGGTCAAGTCCGCCTGGGGACAGGTACAAAACCAGTACCAGCGCCGCGCCGACCTGATTCCCAACCTGGTGGAAACCGTCAAGGGCTATGCTGCCCAGGAACGGGAGACCCTGACCGAGGTGGTGGAGGCGCGAGCCAAGGCCACGTCCTTCCAGGTGAATGAAAACCTGATCGACAACCCGGAGCGTCGCCAGCAGTTCATCGAGGCCCAGGAGCAATTGTCTGGCGCCTTGAGCCGTTTGATGGTGGTAGTGGAGCGCTACCCCGATCTCAAATCCAACCAGAACTTCCTGGCCCTGCAATCGCAACTGGAGGGCACGGAAAACCGCATTGCCGTGGCCCGTCGTGACTATATTGCCGCCGTCGAGCGCTACAACACCGAAATCCGTACCTTCCCGGGCCGTATCTGGCACAGCATCCTCTACAGTGATATGCCGATCCGTGAGAGCTTCATGGTAACCTCACCCGAGGCGGAGCAGGCTCCCAGAGTACAGTTTTGAGGAGGCCTGGACTGACCCGGGCCAGGCGCTGTGCAGACGAGGAGGGGGGTAGATGAGGCTGATCGGGCGCGTTTTGCTATTGCTGGTCGTGGTCGGAGCAGGTTGGGCCCAGGCCCAGTCCGCGCCTGAGTTTCCAGCCCTGACCGGACGGGTGGTGGATCAGGCTGATATTCTGAGCCCCCAGGCTGAGGCCAATCTGACCCGGGTGCTGGCGGAACATGAGCAAGCCACTACCAACCAGGTGGTGGTCGTTACCCTGCCGAACCTGCAAGGCTATGAGATTGCCGACTATGGCTATCAGCTGGGGCGCCACTGGGGGATCGGGCAGAAAGGCAAGGACAACGGGGTGCTGCTGATCGTGGCACTGGAAGAGCGGAAGATGCGTATCGAGGTGGGGTATGGCCTGGAGGGTCAGCTCACCGATGCAGCCTCATCCCTGATTATCAACCGGGTGATGGTGCCCATGTTCCAGCAGGGCCAGCTTGAGCAAGGGGTGATCGCCGGGGTTGGTGCGATCCTCACGGTGCTGCAGGCGGAGCCCGGTACCCTGCAGGCGGCCACCCCGGCGGAACGTGACCGGTCTGAGCCGGTAGGCGTGCCGTTTCTGATCACCTTTCTCTTTTTTGTCATCCTGATGTTCCTGAATGTAGGGCGTGGCCGACGGATCCGGCGTTACCGCCGTGGGGTCTATGTGGGTGGCCTGGGCGGCTTCGGCGGTGGAGGTTTTCGCGGAGGTGGATTTGGAGGCGGCGGCTTCGGTGGAGGCGGTGGCGGATTTGGAGGAGGCGGCGCCTCCGGAGGATGGTAAATGGCACTGTTGACTGAAGCTGAAAAGCGCCAGGTGGCGGATACGATCTCCCGCATCGAGCGGGAGACGGATGCGGAACTGGTGACCGTGCTGGCGCCCCGGGCCGATGACTATGTGTATATCTCCGTGCTCTGGGCCGCACTGATCGCGTTGGTGGTACCGGGGCTGTTCAACTATCTGGCCGGCTGGTGGAACACTTCTGAGATCCTGTCGGTGCAGTGGGGCACTTTTGTGGTGCTGGGGTTGCTGTTCCGGATTCCGGCCATCACGTCCCGGCTGGTGCCCCGTTCTGTGCGGTACTGGCGGGCGTCCAACCTGGCCAAGGCCCAGTTTCTGGAGCAGAACCTGCACCATACCCAGGGCGAGACCGGCATACTGATCTTCGTTGCGGAAGCGGAGCGGTATGTGGAGATTCTCGTGGACCGGGGCATTTCCCGGCACTTTGACGACAGCACCTGGGAAGACATCGTCCGCCGGTTTACCGAGCGGGTGCGCCGCAAACAGACCCTGCAAGGCTTTATTGAGTGTATTGAGGCCTGCGGTTCGCTGTTGAAAGAGAAAGTGCCGGCAACCCACGAGCGCAACGAATTGCCCAATCACCTGGTGATTCTGGATTAGCCCCGCCTAAATGTTGGGGCACTGGAGCCCGGCGGCGGCTCCCATTCAGGCCAGCTCCAGTTCCAGCCGCTTTTCGTCTTCCAGTATCCGCGCAAACTTCTCGGCGGACAGCGGAGGGCTGAACAGGTAGCCCTGGATCTGGTCGCAGTGGTGGCTTTTCAGGAACTGGAAGGCGTCGCGGCTTTGAACCCCTTCTGCAATCACCTCCATGCCCAGGGTCTTGGCCAGGACAATGACAGCGGCGGCAATGGCGGCGTCCTCCGGGTCGTGGTCAATGTCGCGGATAAAGGACTGGTCGATCTTGAGCTTGTCCACCGGGAAGCGCTTCAGATAGCTGAGGCTGGAGTAACCTGTGCCAAAATCGTCGATTGCCAACTTCAGCCCCATGGTTTTCAGGGTCTGCAGGGTGTTGATGGAATCTTCCGTGTAGGCCATTACTGTGGTCTCGGTCAGCTCCAGCTCCAGGCTTTCAGGGTTCATCTTGAGCTCATCCAGGGTATCGGTGACCAGGCGGATAATGTTTTTCTGGCGGAACTGCAGTGAGGACAGGTTAACGGCCATCACAAACGGCGGCAGGCCCGCCTCCTGCCATTGCTGATATTGCCGGCAGGCTTCCCGAAGAGCCCAGGTGCCAATGGGGTGGATCAGTCCCGTGTCTTCTGCCAGGGGAATGAAGACACCGGGGGAGATCGGCCCCAAGCGGGGGTGATGCCAGCGGATCAAGGCCTCGGCTCCGACGATGGCGCCGGTCTTGACGTCCACCTGGGGCTGGTAGTGCAGGCTTAGCTCGTTACGGTCCAGGGCCCGGCGCAGCCCATACTGCAGGGACAGGCGCCGGCTGACATCCTTGTTGCTCATATCCTGGGCGTAGATCTGGTAGTTGTTGCGGCCACTGGCCTTGGCGGCATACATGGCCGCATCGGCATTCTTGATCAGCAGGTCCGCATCGCGCCCATCCTGGGGAAAATAGCTGATCCCGATACTGGCGGTGACCACCACCTCATGGTTGCCCAACCGAAAAGGTTGGTTCAGGGTCTTCAGGATCTTCTCCGCCACATGGATCGCCAGCTCTTTGCGGGGCATATCGGGCAGGGCCACGATAAACTCGTCGCCTCCCTGGCGCACCACCGTGTCGGAATTGCGTAGGCAGTCCAGGATCCGGATGGCGGCCGCCTTGATCAGCAGGTCGCCCACGCCGTGGCCGAGGGAGTCATTGACCATCTTCAGGCGATCCAGGTCGATAAAGAGTACCGCAAGCTGGGCGTTGTGGCGGGTCGCAGTGGCGATCAGCATCTGCAGATGCTCCTGGAGAAAAGAGCGGTTGGGCAGGCTGGTCAGCACATCGTAGTGGGCCATTCGTTGCAGGCGCTCTTCTGTCGCTTTCTGCTCGGTAATGTCTCTGCACAGGATACAAACCGTCTGGGGCGACATGCCGGGGGTATCGATGGCGGACAGACGGGCCGAAAGCCAGCGCCGTTCACGACCTGGATAGATAAACTCCAAGCTTTTGGACTCGCCGCTGGCAAGGACCTGCTTGACCAGGTTCAGAAGTTCCGCACTGGTATGCTGGCTGCTGATCTCCGTAAGGTTTTTGCCCACCGGGTTGACGTCCAGAGGCCACTTGTTGTTCCAGGCTTGCACGCAGATACCGTTACGATCAACTTCCAGCACGGCATCATCCAGGGACTCCACCAGGGCCAGCAGGCGGGCCTGGCTTTCGGCCAGGGCCTGTTCCGACTGCTTGCGCACCGTGATGTCTGTAGAAACCCCGCCAATGCCCCACACCTTGTTGTTTTCGTCGTGCAAGGGAAATTTGATGGACAGGAAGGTATGCAGCTGGCCGTTCTCGGGCATCTGCTCTTCGAACTCCATGGGGCGGTTCTGTTGGCGGACTTGCCGGTCATGGTCGCGGATGTCCTGGGCTATTTCTGGGTCAAACAGTTCGCTGTCGGTCTTGCCAATCAATTCCTGGGGGCTGGTGTTGAGAATCCGGGCGTAGGCCGCATTGGCCAGAATAAGCCGGCTGTCCGGGTCTTTCAGGTAGATCACCGCCGGGGAGTTGTCGATGATGCCCTGCAGCTCCCGTTGTTTCTGCTGAATCTTCGCATGCAGGAGGGATTCCTGCTCAAGGTCCGCGATCAGGGTGGTGCGCATGGTGTTGATGGCGTCGACCACGGAGTCCAGCTCATCCGGAACCGGGCGGGGCCGGCGTTGCAGCTTGAGAGGATGATGCAGCCGGTCGAGGCTGAACTGGCGGGCATAGCTGGCCATCGTATTGAGGTGGCGGGTAATCAGCCACTGTACAACCAACAGGATGCAGACCGCGATGGCGGCCACAATGGAGACGGTGGAGATAATCGACTGTTGCAGCTCCCGCATCAGTCTCTCTTGGGTGACGGCCAGGCTGGAATCCACCCGCAGCTCACCGAAGCGCATGGTTTCTCCCGCACTATCCCAGCTCAGGGGGAAGCGGAACGTGAGTGCGTTGTTGTCTTGCTGGTTACCGAGGGAGAGGTTGTCGCCATCGGAAAAGCTCACTTCCGCATAGACAATATCCGGCACTTGCAAAAGCCCCTGGAGCTGGAGCCGCAGTTCGTCGAGATCGTACTCCCAGGCATTGATCCGGATTGCCTCCAGGAAGCTGGCGGTGATTACGTTTATCCGCTTGGTCTGGAGGTCCTGGACGTCCTGGTGGTAGTAAATATAGGTTTGGACGGCGGTGACGAGGACCGCAGTCAGGATGGTCACCAGCACGGTATAGGCAGCAACCTTCCTGCTTAGAGAATGCCCACGTTGCCTCTTCTGTTTGCCAGCCCCTGGTGAAGAAGCTCGCGCCATTCGATCTCTCCCGGCTTGGCGGTGAAGAATGCCTTCTATTGTGATGAAGGTTGGTGTGGGCTTCCAACAAGCTCAAGGCAAAGGGCCCATAAATTCCTGTCCAGCTGCCGTTGGGTCAGCCCTCCGCCAACCCTAGAATGATTGCTTTGAAGGCTAATCAAAGGACGGGTTATGTGTGGCATTTGCGGAGAGATCCGCTTTGACGGGAAGCCGGTTGGAGCCGAGGTGCTCCAGGCCATGAATCAGGTCCTGCGCAAGCGGGGCCCGGACTCTGAGGGACTGGCCCTGTATGGCCGGGTCGGGCTGGGACATCGGCGGCTGAAGATCATGGATCTGTCGGAGTTGTCCCACCAGCCCATGGACGACGGAGAGCTGGGACTGTCCATCGTCTTCAAT
>JAJUGC010000186.1 GCA_029268325.1 Gammaproteobacteria bacterium
AAGATCAAGTTGCCCCAGTCCCTGTTGGACAAGCAGGGAATGCTTAAGCCGGATGAGTTTGAAGAATACAAGAAGTTCGTTGAGTTCGGCGTGGAAATCCTGCAGGCGACCGGCTCCATCTCCCAGCAGGTCATCGCTGTGGTTGAGTTTCACCGGGAGCGACACAATGGCACTGGATTTCCGAAGGGGGTTACGGGCGAGAAAATCCCTCTGCTGGGCAAAATCGCCGGTATTGTGGACCACTATCAGGAGCTGACGGAACCCCATCCGGGGATCACACCGCTGACCGCCCCAGAGGCGGTGGCGCGTTTGTATGAGTCGCGCAACATTGAATTCCAGGAAGACCTGGTGGAACAGTTTATCCAGGCGGTCGGGATTTATCCAACCGGCACCCTCGTCGAGCTAAGCTCTCGGGAAGTGGGAATCATCGTTGAGCATCACCCGGAGCGTAAACTCTGGCCCAAAGTCATGGTGGTTCTGGACAGTGACAAGAATCCCTTGAAACAGGCCCGGGTGATTGACCTGAAAAGCTATAACGAAAAAAGTGCGGCAGACGACAAGATCAATATTGCCAGCAGCCTGCCCTTTGGGGCCTACGGGATCGACCCGACCCAGCTTCGCCTGCCCAGTAGCGCGGGGCTTTGGGGGCTAAGGAAGCTGGTGGGCTAGAATCTAGAATGCTGGCAGGCGACGCCGATCGGCTCATCTCTTGGCAGGGTTGGGATGGATGCGTACTTTCAGGTTTTTTTGGTGCCAGCGATAGTCGCCCTCTACGCGAATATTGAGGGTCAGGGTCGCTTCCGCCACAGTCTCGCTTGAAACATTGTAGAACGTCACTTGCTGATTGGCGGTATCTATATTGTGAATGGCCACGACGCTCTCATCACTAGTGATAGCTTCCAGTTCCCCCACTTTCCATTTGTTCCTGTGGGAAAGGACAGAGACTGTCTTCAGGCTTCTGTCGTCCGGGGCAATTTCAAAGGTATAAGGGGACAGGTAGAAGTTTGCATTCATGGCATCGGAGATGATGTCCAACTGGTCTTGCATATAGGAGATCGCGATATTCTCTGATTTGATGTTCCGGCCGTCATAGGGGTCGGTGCACTGGCGATCCCGTCCATACCTAAAACACAAGGCCCAAACGAACAGGTTTTCAGGAGCAGTGATCACCGAGCTGTTACCAAAGTCTGATGGTTGCTTGTTAAAGTTAATGGGCTCTTCGATGGGATAGGCTGCGATTTCGTCCAGAGTTTCATCCCGGATATAAATCCCCGTTTTTTCGTCATCATCGATGTCTATGGAAAGAAGAAGCCGGTAGATATTGATCAGGTTATGATCGGCCCTCACCAGCTCGGACTCCACGGGTTTGTGGGTGCTGAGGCCATTGACCATCACCCCATGGTACAGCTCCGCTTCATGGGCCGGCTCCAGATCCAGGGGGCTCAATCTTTCCTTGGCTGGAACATCCCGTGCCAAGACTATGCTGCCCAGGCGGAAGGTGATGGTTTCGCCGGGGTAATAGCGGAACTCGCCCCGGTTGCCGGTGATACCTGACTGGCTCTGGGTTTCGTAGCTTAGGCCGCGGATGCCATGGAAGGTGAGGTAGCCAACCTGCGTATCGTTATCGTTGCCGCCATCGCCGTTACAGCCGGTCAACAGGTAGGCGCACATGATCAAGCTAAAAAGTCGTTTCATGAAAGATCGGTCCCTGAGCTACAACGAGATGGTTGGCCTGATTATATCGGGCTCCGGGGCCGCTAACCGGAAACATCTCTCAGAATTAGGGCTGAAAATCACCTATTTGGCCTGTATCCCAAAGGCTGAGGCCTTGAATTTCCAGGATGTGCCACCATCAAGGGTAGCTGTCTAGTTGTTGGGGCGGGTCATGGCGGCAGCACTGAGTATTCGTGAGCTTCGGAAAACCTACAAAAATGGGATGGAGGCGCTGAAAGGGATCAGCCTGGATGTGGAGGAGGGAGATTTCTTCGCTCTGCTGGGCCCCAATGGTGCCGGTAAGTCCACGACGCTGGGGATTGTTTCCTCCCTGGTAAACAAAAGCTCGGGTAGTGTGCGGATCTTCGGCCATGACCTGGATACCCAGCTCGCCCAGGCTAAAATGTGCCTGGGTGTGGTACCTCAGGAGTTCAATTTCAACCAGTTTGAAAAGGTCTACGATATCCTGGAGACCCAGGCCGGCTTCTATGGGATTGCCGCTCCAAAGGCGCGGGATACCATTGAACGGCTGCTTCACGAGCTCGGCCTGTGGGATAAGCGCCATGTCCAGGCCCGTACCCTGTCGGGTGGCATGAAACGTCGGCTGATGATTGCCCGGGCGTTGGTGCACCATCCCAAGCTTCTGATCCTGGATGAGCCTACCGCCGGGGTGGATGTGGAGCTGCGCCGTTCCATGTGGAAGTTCATGCAGGATATCAACCGTGCTGGGACCACGATTATCCTCACCACCCATTACCTGGAAGAGGCCGAAGCCCTGTGCCGCAATATCGCCATCATCGATGGCGGGACTATCCTCGAGAACACCAGCAAGCGGGATTTGCTGCGCAAGCTCCATCTGGAAACCTTCCTGCTTGACGTGCGTGAGCCGCTGGCGCAAGTGCCTGATCTAAAGGGCGTGACGGCGCGCCTGACCCAGGAGGGGAACCTGGAAGTGGATATCCAGGCCGGCCAGACCCTGAACCAGGTGTTTGGCGAGCTGACACAGCTGGGGATCGAGGTCACCAGTATGCGTGCCAAGAGTAACCGGCTGGAAGAGCTGTTCCTGAGTCTGACCGAATAAACAAGTCTTTTTTAAACCAGGCAGGGCGGTCTACCCGGCTTGTCTGCTGAGCCTGTCAATGGGGAAGTTGTCATGGGGTTTCGCGCCATCTGGGTCGCTTATACGACACTGGTCACCAAAGAGGTTCGCCGCTTCATGCGGATCTGGCCACAGACCTTGCTGCCGCCGGCGATAACCATGGCCTTGTATTTCGTGATTTTCGGCAACCTGATTGGCTCCCGGATTGGGGAGATGGGCGGCTACCGCTATATGGAATTTATCGTGCCCGGCCTGATTATGATGTCGGTTATCACCAACTCCTATTCCAATGTGGCCTCGTCTTTTTTCAGTACCAAGTTCCAGCATAGCATCGAGGAACTGTTGGTCTCGCCGGTACCGAACTGGACGATTCTGGCAGGTTATGTGACCGGTGGCGTTGCCCGGGGCTTGGCGGTTGGTTTGATCGTGACCTTGCTGGCGCTGTTCTTTTCCGATTTGAGGGTGCAGCATTTGGCGCTGACTGTGGCGATGGTGGTGCTGACGGCCGTCCTGTTTTCCCTGGGCGGCTTTCTCAATGCCTTGTTTGCCCGTACCTTTGACGATGTCTCTATTGTGCCGACTTTTGTATTGACTCCGTTGACTTATCTGGGAGGAGTATTCTATTCCATTGCGCTGTTACCGGAGGTCTGGCAAAAGCTCTCCATGGCCAATCCCATTCTCTATATGGTCAATGCGTTCCGTTACGGCATTCTGGGGGTGTCTGATATTCCCGTCGGTGCAGCTTTCGCTATGGTGGTTGGTTTTATCCTGGTGATGTTTAGCGTTGCGCTCTATGTATTGAATCGGGGCATTGGGATTCGTCACTAGCTACACTTAGCTCTGGCCGATATTCCGGGTATTGTTTTTTCATTGGTTTGCCGTTTTTCAGCCTAAACCAGGCTCCATCGAGGTTTCTATGTCGCTACAGGATTCACCCCTGGGGAAGCAGACCCCGTATGTTTCAGAGTATGCCCCCCAACTGCTGCATCCCATTCCAAGGGCCGCTAACCGGCAAGGTCTGGGGCTGGATGATAGCCGCTTACCATTTCAGGGCGTGGATATCTGGAACGGCTATGAGTTGTCCTGGTTAAACCCGAAAGGTAAGCCGGAAGTTGCTCTGGCGGAGTTTCGCATTCCCTGTAACAGCCCCAATATTATCGAGAGCAAGTCCTTCAAGCTGTACCTCAACTCTCTGAACCAGAGCCGCTTCCCGTCCTTTGAGGCTGTCGAGAAGCTACTGTGCCAGGATTTGTCCGAAGCGGCTGGAAGCCCGGTGGAGGTCAAGCTGTTTTCCGTGGGAGAAGCCCCGCACTCGATGGATTTTTCCGAGGCCCATTGCATTGATGACCTGGATGTGGAGATCCAGCATTATCATCCCGCGCCGGAGCTGTTGCAGGCGGATCCGTCAGTCCAGGGTCGGGAAGTATTGGTGAGCCACTTGCTGAAATCCAACTGTCCCGTGACGGGGCAGCCGGACTGGGCGAGTTTGGTGATTGAGTATGAGGGCCCTCGGGTCGATCACGCCAGCCTGCTGCGCTATGTCGTCTCATTTCGAGAGCACCAGGATTTCCACGAGCATTGCGTGGAGCGAATCTTCTGTGACCTGGCCGAGCGCTGTCAGCCTCAGCGTCTGAGTGTGTATGCCCGTTATACCCGCCGTGGGGGCTTGGATATCAATCCATTCCGCTCTACTCATTCGGCGGAGGTGGGCAACCTGAGGCTGGTGCGGCAATAGCCAGTCAAGGGCAGCCGAAAAGCTGGTCTAGAATAGTCGGGCATGACCTGCTATCGCGGGGCTCAGTCGGCGTGCTTGAGCCTCTCGGCCGCGTTTTCCAGGGCCTTGACAATGAGTTCCCGGTCCCGGGGGGTCACCTTGCCCGTATCCAGATACATGGCGAAGCCCTCGGTTTCGTGTTCCATAAAGCTTTGGTTGCCGCCGATATCCCGCCGGAAATCCACAATGGAGTAGATGGCAACCGGACGTGCAAAGCCTTTGACCACAATCTCCCCTTTGTCCCGGCACATGACGGTGTCCTTGATTAGGGAAAAGGTTTCGTAGGACACCAGGATCTCACCGGGCTCGGCCATGGATTCCAAGCGGCTGGCCAGGTTGACCTCCTTGCCGATGATGGTGTAGTCCATGCGGTTTTCGGCGCCAAAGTTACCTACCGTGCAGTAGCCCGTGCTGATTCCCATGCGGATCTGCAGAGGGGTGCGAATACCCTGGCTTTTCCACTTCTGGCGCAGGATCTTCATATGCTTGCGCATTTCGATGGCCATGGCGACGCAGGCGAGGGTATCTTCTTTGGAGCCGCGACTGGTGGGGTCTCCGAAAAAGATCATGATGCTGTCGCCCACGAACTTGTCGATGGTGCCGCCGTATTTTAGTGCGATTTGGGACATCTCATTGAAATAATTGTTCAGCAGCTCCGTCAGGCTCTCGGGCTCCATTTCCTCCGAGAGTTCCGTGAATCCCTTGATGTCGGAAAAGAATACCGCCAGTTTCTTCCGTTGGGTCTCGAGCCGTACATCCCTTTCGCCGGTAAAAATCGATTGCCAGACTTG
>JAJUGC010000187.1 GCA_029268325.1 Gammaproteobacteria bacterium
CGCCCTGAACGGCGGGGCTTGTCGCGCACCGGGTCAAAAATATTAATCCTGGTTGATGCTGGCAATAAAGGGAGCGATGCCGGGAATGCGGGTCGCGCAGGCCTTGACCCTTTCGGCAAGCTCTTCATAGCTGTCCGCCAGGATATTGATATGGCCGACCTTGCGCCCGGGGCGCTCTTCCTTGCCATAGAGGTGCAGGTGAGTGTAGGGCAGCTCCAGGATATCTTCTTTTTTGCCAGTCTGGCCGATCAGGTTGATCATGCAGGTGGGGCGGTAGGCACTACAGTCGCCCAGCGGCAGGCCTGCGATGGCGCGCAGGTGGTTTTCGAATTGGCTGGTGGGGCTGCCGTTTTGGGTCCAGTGGCCGGAGTTATGGACGCGGGGCGCCATTTCGTTGGCCAGCAGTCCGTCTTCGGTTTCGAACAGCTCCAGGGTCAGCACACCCACATGGCCTAGCCGTTCGATCAGGCGGTGGATGTAGTCCCTGGCCAGGGTTTCCTTGGCGGCATCAAGGCGCGGGGCGGGAGCGATGGAATAGCGCAGAATGCCCCCTTGATGGTTGTTTTCCGCCATGGGGTAGATGGCAATTTCACCATTGACGGAACGCACCGCAATAATGGACAGCTCCCGCGAAAAGTTGACGAAAGACTCCACCACCAGCTTGGGGTGACGGATACTGTCCCAGGCGGACTGGGCCTCTTCCGGTGTGCGCAACACGGCTTGGCCTTTGCCGTCATAGCCTTCGGTATTGGACTTGGCTACCACGGGGCAACCCAGTTCACGGGCGGCGGCTTCCAGTTCAGCAGCACTTTCTGCAATCCGATAGGCAGGCGTCGGGATGCCCAGCTCCCCAAAAAGCTTCTTCTCTTCGGCCCGGTTCTGACAGACCCGGATCGACTCAGATGAAGGATGCAGCGGCTTTTTGCTTTCGATCGCCTGGGTGAGGGACAGGGGCAGATGTTCGAACTCGTAGGTGACGACATCCACTTCGGCCAGAAAGGCTTCCAGCTCTGCTTGCGTGTTGGCCGGGTCGGAGTAGATTTTTCCCAGGCCCGCCGATGGCGCTCCAGAGGTATCGTAGAAACTGAAGGTCATATCCAGGGGATAGCCTGCTAGAGCCAGCATGCGCCCTAGCTGTCCGGCACCAAGAACACCTATTTTCATGGCAATATATCCGCGTTGAAGCCTTAGGAACGGGGGTCGGGATTATCCAGGACCGATTGGGTCTGTTGGTGGCGAAACTCAGCCAGTGCCTGCTTGATCTGCGGGTTCTGCAAAGCCAGGATCTGGGCGGCAAGCAGGCCCGCGTTGGTGGCTCCGGCCACGCCAATCGCCAGAGTGGCAACCGGCACACCGCCGGGCATCTGGACGATGGACAGGAGAGAATCCATGCCCTGGAGAGCCTTTGACTGGATCGGCACGCCCAGCACCGGCAGGTTGGTTTGTGAGGCAACCATCCCGGGAAGGTGGGCAGCACCGCCGGCACCTGCAATAATGACTTGCAGGCCACGCTGTTCCGCTGTTTTCGCGTACTCGAACAGCAAGTCCGGCGTACGGTGGGCCGAGACAACTCGGGTTTCATAGGAAACCCCCAGTTTTTCAAGCATTTGAACGGCATGTTCCATGGTGGGCCAGTCAGATTTCGAGCCCATGATAACGCCGACGAGTGGTTGCATGAGAGAGTCTCCGGTCCATCCGGGCTTGCCGGACAACCTAAATAACCAGGAAAAACGAAATAGTCAGGGAAAAAGAAGTCGCATAGTTTATTAAGCCCGCCCTGTTCATGCAAATCCAGAAATCGCTTACTGTTCCTGAAAGGGCTGTTGCAGTCATAATGGCCGGCACGGTGCCAGGTGCCGGCATTTACATTCATTTACATTCCATTCTATAGAGGCCCCTGTTCAAACCGGGCTCCAAAGAGGTAACCATGGACAGTCTGACTCCCGATAAAGACGATATGGAACGCTTTCGCAAGGAGCGCAAGCGCACAGCCGCTGTCACTGGCAAGGCCGACGCGCAGGATACCCCGCTGACCGCCAAGCGCGACACACCCATCAAACCGGAGCCGATCCTTTCCAATGTCCGGACTGGTGCTTCCGCTCGGGCGAGCCAGCCGAGAAATGAAGCCGCTTCTAAATCCGGCCCCACCTGGGTGGGAGTGCTCGCCCTGCTGCTGGCTTTGGGTGTGGGGGCTGCGGGCTTTTGGCTGTATGGCCAACAGCGCAACACCATTGCCCTGTTGGAGTCACAGCTTGCTGAGGCCAATGAATATATCAGCCAAAGCAAGCTGGTCCTGGCCCGTTTGGAAGGCTCTTTGAGCGAGACCGAGGCCACGGTTTTGCAAAGTGATTCGAAACTGACCACCCGCCTTGCCGGGATCGACTCGGAAATTCGCAAGCTGTGGGATCTCGCCAATAAGCGCAACGCGGCGCAAATCAAGGAGCATCAAAACCAGATAGCGAGCCTGCAGACGACTTCCAAGCAACTGCAGACGACCTCCAAGCAATTGCAGACCACATCCGAACAAATGCAGGAGCGCCTGAGCAAGGCGGAGCAGAATGCGGCAGGTGCTAGCAAAGCCGTTTCCGAGCAGACGGCCAAGCTGACGGCGGGGCTGAAGTCCATCGAAGAGTTGAGCGCCAAGCTGGCCCAATTGGAAACCGCCCAGAAGGAAAGCCTGGCGCAACTGGGTAAGGAGTATCAGGCGCAGCTTACCGCCTTGACCCGGCGAGTGGAGGCCATCGGCGCCAAGCTGGATAGCCAGCCTGCGGCCTCCCCCCTTGAAGGGCGGCTGAAAGAGGTGGAGACGGCCATTGAGGCCATCGACATGAGCCGCCAGCAGGTCAACCGACGCGTGGTGGATTTGGAGCGTCGCCTTAACGAAACCCAGCTTAAGCTGAACTCTGTTACCTCGGTCTCCGGAGGCTGAGTCTTGGCCTGCCGTGTCACTAGTGGATTCCGGCAGGCAAGTTCTTTCTGTTGCGAGGCTTTGTTGCCAAGGCTTGCAGGTAAGTACAGGACGTTTGTAACGTTTTGTGAGCAAGCCTTGCAGTAGATCTCAGAATATCCTGCTACGCGTTGCTAACATGCTGATCAGGCACGGCTATGAAGGGCACGGATATAATAATGAGAATTCTGTTACGAGCCTTAGTGACGACAGCGATTGTCCTAGCGATCAGTGGCTGCAAGATCTATCAATCGATTGGCAAAAGCGTGGGTGGCTTCCTGCATCCTGTCAGTGGGCCCATGTTTGTCCATATCGACAACTCCCTGTGGGACTCCCAAAACAATGCACTGATCTACTTCTATCGGCCTCATAGCGACTGGGCAGCCGAGGAGATCGAGTCGCCCAGCGTGTATGTGGACGACCGCCACTACTTCAATTTCCGCAACAACAGCTATACCTGGCTGGAGGTCAAGCCGGGGGTACGGCATATCCGCATGCGCAGGCCCTTGTTGGGGCTGGAAGGCCTTGGAAGCTTTGCCCTGAGCAAGATGGTGGATCAGGAGCTGCATGTAGAGGCCGGCAAGGTCTACTACCTGCGCTACAGCGAAGTGACCACGCCCAGTGAGCCCAATCCGGAATTGCCACCTGATTCGCCCTGGAACAAGGGAGATATGCAACTGGTGTCGGCGGAGTATGCCTATCCGGAGATCATTCAAACCCGTTTCCTCAATAGCGATATGCTGGCACCGAACCATGCCGCCACTTCGATTGTCGAAGTAAATAGAAAAGATGATTACACCAAGCGCAAGACTGAATTGGAGCAGGCCCGAAAAGCGGAGCTGGCCCGTTTGAAAGCGCAGGGGCAGTACCGTTCCGGCGTCTGGTGGTGTTTGTATCTTTGTGGTGGTGATCCAGAGCCGCAGTTGGAGATTGATGCGGAACTGCTGGCTCTGGAGGAAGAGTGGAACAATGGCACCCTGAAGGTTGCCCAACAGGAAGAAGAAGGATCTTCTTGGTGGCCGTTTTGACGCGGCAGTAACTGAAAGCGCCAGCGGGCTGTGGGGAGGTTGACCAAAACCTTCCACGGCACCGCCTGTATTCCGACTGACTTTTACCGTGATTTTTGGCGACTTTTTGATGATCAGGTCTGGTAGGTGGAAGAAAATCTCGGAATAATGAGCTCCGCGTCAGGAATTTAGGCGGTCGTGTTCAAGGTGTAATAGGGATGTTACAGAAGGTAGATGAGGATGGGAGTCAGAGTGGGGTTAAGCGAACGAATCAAGTTTGCGGCGGAACAATCCCGTAAGTTGCGGGAAAAGGGAGTACAGGTTGCAGGATGGGTTCTGGCGGAAAGTCAGGAAGGCTTCAAGGAGCTGAGTCAGGTTGGGCGGCGGTTGAAGCCGGTGCTGCGCTCGGTGGTTTCGGATAGTGCGGCTGCTGTCCGTGAGTGGGTCGATGAAGCCAACCAGTTTCTCGCTGATAAGGCGATCCCGCCTTATCGTAAGGCGCAAGTGGCCCAGAAACGGCTAGAGGAAAAACTCCAGCAATTCGGCGGCGCTGTTGCGGATAAGGTACGTCCAGCCCGGAAGGCGGCTGTTGACGCTGAGGTGCCCACAGAAGCCAGCCCGGAATCCCAGGCACAAGAGGCAGTGGCAGGCAAGGCCAGTCAATACAGCCAGGAAGTGGAGGCTGGGCCGAACCCAGAGGGGGGCAAGAAACCAGCCCGTAAAGGAGCCGCTACCAGAAAAACGGTTAAGGCAGAGGATTCCACCAAGGCAACTCCCAAAGCTCCCACGAGAAACAGCAAGGGAGCGGCTGCCGGGCGGGCGGCTAAGCCCAAAAAAGCGACTCAGCCTCAAGGTCGCAAGCCGCAGGCGCAAAGCAAGTCCACCGTGAAGGGGACGAACGTGCCCAAGGCTGCCAAGGTGAAATTGAAATAAAGGTGGCCTGCACTGGCGATCTCTGCCTCGACAAGTGTCATCTAACCCTACGAAACCCTGTTGGGACTGTACCAGCGGGGTTTTTCTTTTTATGCTGTATGGTCCATTCAGCCATAGGGGAGTGAGAATGCGCATCCTACATACAATGCTACGAGTTGGTAACCTTGAACGCTCTTTGGATTTCTACACCAATGTGCTGGGAATGAAGCTGCTGCGGAAAAAGGATTATCCGGAAGGACGTTTTACCCTGGCATTTGTCGGCTATGGTGAAGAGTCTGAAACCGCCGTGCTGGAGCTGACCCATAACTGGGACACCGAGAAGTACGACCTGGGCAATGGCTATGGGCATATTGCACTTGAGGTGGATGATGTCTATGCTGCTTGTGAGCGCATCAAGGCCAAAGGCGGTGTAATCACTCGCGAGCCGGGCCCGATGAAGCATGGCTCCAGTATCTTGGCCTTCGTGGAAGATCCGGACGGCTACAA
>JAJUGC010000188.1 GCA_029268325.1 Gammaproteobacteria bacterium
ATTGAGAGCGGCCTCAGCTAGAATGCTGCGACAGCTATTTTGGGTACAGAGAAAGAGAACTTTCATGAAATAGATCCGGTTATGGTAAACAATTAGTCACAACAAGCCGCGGTCCGGCTCGGACGATCGCCCATCAACTCCAGCCGCTGGAGATCCTGAGTCAGGTTGCTGGCTTGCGCCTGCCCGGTCAGCCTCAGCACATCCAAGACCCAGTCCGGCAATTGTGGATGCAGCCGATAGAACACCCACTGCCCCTGACGGCGATCCTGCAGCAGACCGATTGAACGCAGCTGTGCCAGATGACGTGAAATTTTTGGCTGGCTCTGCTCCAGTGCCTCAGTCAGTTCACACACACAGAGTTCAGATTCCCGAGCGACCAATAACGCGATGCGAACTCGGGTTTCATCAGCCAAAGCTTTGAAAAGTTCGGTCGGTCTCACCCCTGCTCTTCTCCTGAATCAAACAACCTTATTATATACGATAAACCGCATATGCGGATACCCATATATTAATACCCCATAATAACTGCCAGCTCCTACTTAAAGATTGCTTCACTCTATGATTAGACGATGGGCAAGGAAAGCAGACTACGCCCAGTCAAACACTTCAGGAGCGTTCTCCCATGGCGATCAAAAAAGGACCCGGCAAACCCCTCGACGATCATATCGATCCCGACATGGCGTTTCATTCCACCAAATACATCGTAGTCGGGGTGATTATCGGCATCATCTTCTTCGTCTTCGTGCTCTAGCCTGGGCTGACCCAATGACACAGAACACACACGATTGCTGAACGGGGCCAAGGGGTGGGACAAGCAGTGATAGACAGCCTGACAGAATGCCCTCCCCACCTGAGGTATGTACCCGACACCCTGGCGGGCTGGACCCGCCGGCGGCGCGGCAAGGGTTTTATGTATCTGGACGAGCAGACCCGCCCCATTCGAAAGCCGGCCGATCTTGACCGCATCGCCCAACTGGTGATCCCGCCCATGTGGCAGGATGTGTGGATCTGCCCCTTGGCCGACGGCCACCTCCAGGCGACCGGCTACGACCAAAAGCGACGCAAGCAGTACCTTTATCATCCCGACTGGATCGCCTTCCGCCAGCAGGCCAAATTCGCCAAGATGATCGAGTTTGGTCATGCGTTAACCGGCATCCGACGCCAAATCATTCAGGACCTCAAAGCAGATGGGTGGCCCAAACACAAAGTGCTGGCGTTGATCGTGAAACTGTTAGACGAGTTGCATATCCGGGTGGGTAACGAGTGCTATCGGGAAACCAACGAAACCTTTGGCCTAACCACCTTGCGACGCAAACACCTGAAGGAGTCTCCCGGCGAGCTGCGACTGGAATACAAGGGCAAAAGCGGCCGCTACCGCAGGGTCAGCATCCGCAATAAAAGTCTGATCCGGATGATTCGGGAAACGGCAGACCTGCCCGGTTACGAGATCTTTCGCTATCTGGAGCACGGTAGCAGCCATCCGGTGGACTCCAGCGACGTCAACCAGTATATCCGGCAAATCGCCGGAGACGCTTTTTCCGCCAAGGACTTCCGAACCTGGGGCGGCTCGGTCCTGGCGGTGGAGAAGTATCCGGCGGTGGTGCAAGAGACTACCCACCACCCCCGCCGCAAGCTGGATACAGCCCTGGTGAGAGCCGTTGCCGAGGAGCTGGGCAACACCCTGGCGGTGTGCCGTGAGTACTACATTCATCCGCAAGTGCTGAATGTCTTGGTGCAGGGTAAGCTGGACTCTTTTCGAGCCAACCGCACAGATCACCCACCTCGTCAGGATCTCTTGAAACCTTCCGAGCATCTGGTACTCCAAATACTGGAGTCCGCCACCCAACCAGAGACACCGGGCGCCCCGTCCAGTGCCCCAACACCCCTGCCAATCTCCAAGGCGGCCACCAGCACCTCATCTCTCAACCTGTAAACCGGTTGAGGATACTGAGTCGCGCCCCCACATCTGATAAAGTTGGCTGACCGCTCAGCGGCTAAAGACATTAGGAGAGCCTACATGCTTGGATTTTTACAGGGATTTGCTTATGGCTTGTTCCTGTCCTGCCTGCCCTGGTTTATCACCGGCATCATCAATCCGCGGCTAGCCTTGCCTACCGAGCCGCCCCGGCGCTGGCAAGTGTTTCTCCGGTACGGACTCCTAACGCCGTTTATCGCCTTTATCCTCTGGCTCACCTCCTTGTGGGGCGGTTTCAGCCCCAGCCTGGAAGGCTGGCTGGTCGGGCTGGCGGCCCTGGCCGTGGAAATTCCCGTGGAGCGGCGCTGGCGACGGGCGCGCCAAAGGCGTGCCGCACGACGCCAGCAAGCGGCTCTGGACGCCGCCTCCGCCAAACGCCGGGCAAGGCTGGAACAGGAACAACGGGAGGCCGGCAATGCGGTGCTGAACCCGGAGCAGCCGCCGGTGGGCGCAGATGACCTGGTGCTGGCTTTGTGTGATGCCAAGCGCGAACTGCTCCGGGTGCACCGCCCGGAGCTGGCCATGCAGGCGGATCGTCTCTATACCCGTTACATGCGCGTCCTGGAAACCTTAAACACCAAGTTCGATCCCCGGGAATTGACCTTGGGCCGCTGGCAAGAGCTGGTGGCGGAAGTGGGCCGCGGCGCCGTGGACAACCTCAAACGCATGGCGTCTCTGGCCAAGGGCATTGACGGCATTGATCCGGAATACATTCGCCGCCGCCTGAGCCAGCCCAACCCGCGCCTGCCCGAAGCGGAACGCACCGCCCTGCAACGGCGCCAACAGCTGTTCGAGGAAACCGAGCACCAATTACGGGAGCTGTCGGCCGCCAATGAAACCGCCTTAACCGCCCTGGACGATGCCCGTGTGGCCATCGCCCGTATCGAACTGAGCCGGCCCCAGGCCAATCTGGCGGCCGATCTGGCCTTACAGGAACTGCGCCGCTATATCGACCGCGCCAAACTTTATGAACATCGGAAGTGAACCCATGAACGATACACCCAAGACCTCGTCCTCGCCCCTTAGCCTGTCCCTACCGTCCGTGGAGGAAATCGCCGCCGAGCTGGAACCACAAGCCACTCCAGAGCCGGCAGAAGATCCAGAACTGAGCCAACTGGCCGATGCCTTTGTCCAGGATATCCTGGGACAGACCGATGAGGAGGCGCCAGAACGGCAGCGTCAGGCCGTGGACGGCATGGGGATCGAAATCCAACGTCAGGCCGCCCACCGCAGTACCATGCTACAAACCCAGATCCGCAAACTGGCCCATCAGGGCGATGAAGGCGGACCGGTCGCCAAGGCCCTGCTGGATCTGCGCAGCACCATGCAGGAGCTGGATCCCAACCGCCACAACCTGAAAGATCAGGGGCTGGCGCGGCTGTTTTCATTCCTGCCGGGTGTGGGCACCAAACTGCAACGCTACTTCCACAAGTTCGAAAGCTCCCAGCAAGCCCTGGATGCCATTATTCGCGACCTAGAAGCGGGGCGGGAAATGCTGCGCCGGGATAACCTTACCCTGGCCGACGACCAAGCGGCCCTGCGCAAACTGCTCGATCAGTTGCGCCGCCAGATCGACCTGGGGCGAATGATCGACCGCCGCCTGCAGGCCCAAATCGCTCAACTCCCCGCCGACGATTCTCGCCGCAGCTTTATGGAAGAAGAACTGCTGTTTCCCCTGCGCCAGCGCATTCTGGACCTTCAGCAGCAGCTGGCGGTCAGCCAGCAAGGCATCCTGGCCCTGGAAGTGGTGATCCGCAACAACCGCGAACTGATACGTGGGGTCGACCGCTCCATCAACGTGACGGTATCGGCCCTCAATGTGGCGGTGGTGGTGGCCATGGCACTCGCCAACCAGCGCCTGGTGCTGGACCGGGTCCGCTCCATCAACACCACCACTTCCGACCTGATTGCCGGGACCGCCCAGGCGTTACGTACCCAGGGTGTGGAAATTCAGACCCAGGCGTCTTCGACAGTCTTGGACATGGAAAAGCTGGAACAGGCTTTCAACGACGTAATCGGCGCGATCGACGAAGTCTCCCGCTACCGGCGTGAAGCCCTGCCCCGGCTCGACGAACAGATCAACCGGCTGGAAGACCTGGCGGCCCGGGGGAATGCGGCCATCGAGAACCTGGAGCAGGGCAGCCAGGTTCAAGTCCATAATAGCCTTTAAGGAACCAAGGAGGCGTCATGGCGATTCGAGTCGTCCGACTGGGCAGCCCACGAGCCAGTGGTGAAGGGTTACGGATTGGTACCGTACGCCACCCGCCCCGGGGTGTTCGCAAGGAGGACTACGCCTCCCGGGACTTCTATGATGTCTGGTTTCCCAACCTGTCTCCCAGCGAGAGCCTGATCAAGGAATTCCGCGCCAACAATGACGACGGTGGCTGGAAGACCTTCAAACGGCACTTCCTGGCAGAAATGAAAGAATCAGCCGCCGCCAAGGATCTCGACCTGTTGGCAGCCCTCTCTCACCACACCGACTTTGCCATTGGCTGCTATTGTGAGGATGAGTCCCGTTGCCATCGCTCTCTGCTGAAGGAGTTGCTGCTCAAACGGGGGGCGAAGATTCGGGAAGAGGAAGGCTTATAGACCGGACATTTTCTCCCCTCTCCCTCCTGGGGAGAGGGGACGGGGGAGAGGGCGCGAATTCTCCGAATATCCACAGCCAATCAGCCCGGGCAGAAACAACTTCCCTTTTGCCGATGGGCTCGCCAGGTTGGTATCAATCAGAAACCAGGTGCTGGACGAGCACTCCGGCCCTCACCCCTACGCGGGCCGCCCTAGCCCCTCTGCCTGCGCGGCCCGCCCAGTTGGGAGAGGAGAATTGAATCCGAGAACCAGGAGACCAAGAGCCGCCCTCTGCCTTCCCGCTCTAATGGGCCTCATCCCAGTTATTGCCCACGCCGGCATCCACCACCAGCGGGATTTCCAGCTCGGCGGCGGCTGACATCAGCTCCTTGAGACCGGCCACCACGTCTTCCACCTGGCCCTCTTTTACTTCCAGGATCAGTTCGTCATGAACCTGCATGATCATGCGGGCATCGAAGCCCTCCCGCTCCAGCCAGGCGTCGACCTGGATCATGGCGCGCTTGATGATGTCCGCTGCAGTGCCCTGCATGGGTGCGTTAATGGCGGTACGCTCTGCTCCGGCCTGCAAGCCTTTGTTGCGGTTGTTGATGTCCGGCAGGTAAAGACGGCGGCCGAACAGGGTTTCCACATAGCCCAGGTCATGGGCCAGTTTGCGGATCCGGTTCATATACTCCAGTACGCCGGGATAGCGTTCAAAGTACTTTTCGATATAGCCCTGGGCGGTTTTACGGTCCTCGCCGATCTGGCGGGCGAGTCCAAAGGCGGACATACCGTAGATCAGGCCGAAGTTGATGG
>JAJUGC010000189.1 GCA_029268325.1 Gammaproteobacteria bacterium
AGTAAGGGTCACGACTGCGCTGGTCCTCAATTTGCTGGGAAACATCTCCCGGCGCAAACATGTCGTCCTTCATCAACACCCTGGTCATCGGAGCAGCCAGCACCATGCGACCGGCCTCATCCCGCACGGTCAGATAGCGGAACTGCCACTGGTGTTCCGGCTCGGTTGTATTTCCTGCCCCGAAAACTCGCTCCAGTAACTGCAAATACTCCGCGCAGACCGAACCATTGGCACCAAACATCCGGTCCCATTCCTTGGCACACAGCTTGTCGATACTCTCTGTAATATCGAGCCGTAAGCTGTTTTCCGGCTTCGCTCGATGCTCTGGAGTCCGGTTCCAAAATCCCCCAAGTTTCACTTGCTCCTCGAAACTCTGCTCGATGGTTTCCGGCGCAATCCCTTCCTCCTCCAAAACCAACGGATAGTAATGGGCCATGGCCTGTAGCAAATGGTCGATCTGCCGCTCGTCGTGATGGCGAGTCAGGGTAAAGCGTACGCCGCCGCGGGTCATGGGCGCAGCCGGAAAGGTGCCGCTATTTACATAAAAGCCTTCTTGGTTCAGCTTATCGATCAGGTTATAGGCCACCCGTGGCAAACCCGTAGCAACAAAGAAAATGGGCGACTCGGTGTCCGTGATGAAAGGTAAACGGTGATGTGTCAGACAGGTCCTGGCGTAGTCCAGGCGTCGTTGCAGCTCCACCTGGAGGGGAGTGATTTCACCACTGAGGTGCAAATTGGCCGAGGCGACGGCGGCCCCCAGCATAGGCGGCTGAATGGGCCCGGAGAAGATCAAGGTGGGGCCACATATTCGCACTTTACGGGCCCACTCCTGATTCGGGAATACCAGTGCACCACCAGCAGCGGCAAAGGCTTTGTTGAGGGATACTGCCAACATCACCCGGGGATGGGGCGCCATTCGGCTCCGCACAAAGCCGCAGCCATTTTTGCCCGCCCAACTCATGCCGTGGGCATCGTCCAGATACAGATGCAAGGCTTCATAACGAGCCAGCAACGCTTCCAGTTCTTGCAACGGTGCCGCATCGCCATACATGGAGTAGATCCCATCCGCCAGATACCAGATTTTCCGATGCTTAGATCTGAACTGGCGAATCATGTCCTCCAACTGATCCATTCGGTTATGGCGAATATGATGCACGGGAATGCCGCGAGGCTTTAGAAGCTGCGCTGCGTTTTGCACACTGGCGTGAACCTGATGGTCGAGAATGACTGCATCCTCGTCCCGGACAAGTACCGGTAACGCTGCCTGATGCCCCAGGGATGTGGTTGGCGTGACAATGACCGGCGCCTGGAACAACTCCTCCAACTGCTGCTCCAGTTGCCTGTAAAGCCCCGTCGATAAATAGGCCCGAGAGGAAGAAAACTGGGTACCGTGCCTGCGCACCGCCTCGATGACCCCTTCTATCAAGCGGCTGTCCTGCTCAAGCCCCAAGTAGGAACAGGAGCCGAAGCTGACCATCTGCCGCCCCTGCACCCAGATCGCTGCGCCTTCAATCGGCCGGTCATCACATTGTAAATGAAGAACTCCTTGTTCAACTGCCTGGGTCAGGACCTGATCAACGGTATCCAAGTAATGATGTCGCTGACTCATCTTCCTCCTCCCTCCTGGCCACCTTTGGAATCTGTGCAGCCCATGGCTTTGGCTCAGTGAGTCAGTGGCTCGCTTGCATCAGGTATCCCGTGGCACACCCCCATGTTGGATAGTCATGCCCTACAGAAGTAGGCTTTTTCGCGTCATCCTCTTTCACTGCCTCACTGTGCCTCACTTTTAATGATAGTAACTGCTAACCATGACGCAGTTATCAGTGAAAATAGCCCGAACGTAAGAAAAACTGACCTAAGTGTTAGAAAACTCGGAGGAAATAAGGTAAAAAGTAACGCCATGTTCAGGATGCCGGCTTACCAAAGCAAACAAGACACAAAGTTCTGTTAAACCGTCTTACCAGGATCTTCGTCAAGATACCTATAGAAACAACATTTCGACCTGCGGACAGGGTTTTCACCGGTCGACAATTTGGTTTAGAGCTATACTGATGTGCGTCTAAGGATCAGGATTATTTCCCATACAATGACAGCCAACGGACGACAGAATTTTTGTGCAAAGGATGTTTTTGCTCTAGTGCTTGGCTTGTGGTGTGCTCTCTTCCAGTCCATCTCCTATGGCAGCCAACACCGCTACAACGAGCTTGACCTCAAGGCCGCCTATATCTTTAATTTCATGAAATTTGTGGAATGGCCCGAGGAGCGGTCCGACGCACTTCCCCAAATCAATGTCTGCGCCTATAGCGGCGACCCGATACTGGCAAAGCTCAAAAGGTTGGAATCCCAACGGGTCCGCAACCTAAAAGTCGTGCTGCAGGTCTATGATTCAGCGGCCGACGTCAACCAGTGCCAGCTCATTTACCTGAACGTCATTTCTGCGGAAAAACGCGCGGAAATTCTTCAAGCGGTTAAAAACAAGCCCGTTCTCACCATCGGCCACGAAGGCCGCTACAGTGATGATGACGAAATTATCACCTTCTTTGCCAAGAACAATCGCCTGCGTTTTGACATCAACTATCGCCAAGCCCAACAGGGTGGACTCCAAATCAGTTCACGTCTGCTAAGACTGGCCCGGGTTAGCGAGCAACCTCAAGATGATTGACACCTTCCCCCGCCTGACGGTGGCGCGCAAACTCATGTTCGGCAACCTCATCATCATCGGGATTGCCCTGCTGAGCGCGTCCGTTGCCTATTTGTGGCTGGAATCCAGCTACCAGCGACAAAACCTTAGTCATGCCATGACTTCCCAGGCCCGCCTGATCGCCTATACGTCCACCGCGCCTTTAAGCTTCCGGGATACGATTGCCGCCACCGAAAGCCTCTCCGCGGCGCATTCGGTCCGGGAAGTGATGTCCGCTATTCTGCTGGACCGGGAAAACAAGGTTTTTGCCCAGTACCATTCCCAACAGGAAGAAACTAACCGGGCAAGCTTTGTTGAAGAGGGGCGCCTGAACTGGCCCGATCCCAGCCAGAACACTATCTACTCCCATGGGGTGTTGCATGTACTGGAGCCGGTCATTCTCGATGGAGAGCAGATTGGCAATGTCTATATCCGCACCAGCCTGCTGCCGCTCCATGAACAGCAGACCCAGCGGGCCTGGATCGTTTTGCTGATTTACTTGACCGCTTTTGTCATTTCCATTCTGGCCTTTTCCCGCCTGCAGCGGGTTATCACCTGGCCGATCCAGTTGTTGAGCAGGATTGTCGCCCAGGTTGCCTCCAGCAACGACTACAGCCTGCGGGTCTATTATCGAAGCTCCGACGAAATCGGCGCCCTGGCCCGCGGATTTAACGACATGCTCAATGAGATCCAGAAGCGTGACGAGCAGCTCAGCGCCTACAGTGACCGCCTGTCCCAGGAAGTCGCGCGCCAAACCGCCGAGTTGCGCCGCTCCTTTGAAGCTCTGAACGAAGCAAACGAAACCATCCGGGAGAAAGAGCGGTCACGGATCCTGGCCGAGTCCCGGGAGAAAGCCAAGGCCGATTTCCTGGCCCATATGAGCCATGAACTGCGTACCCCCATGAACGGGATTCTCGGCATGCTGAGCCTGCTGCGCGAGACCTGTACGGATCCCGAGCAATTGAACTATGTGGATGTGGCCACCGAGTCCGCAACCCATCTGCTGGCATTACTCGACGACATTTTGGACTACTCCAAGATCGAGGCCGGCCAACAGCTCCTGGAGCTAAGGGACTTCAAGCTGCAGCAGTCCATTGACGAAGTGCTGGAACTGTTGGGGGAACATGCCCTGGCAAAGGGGGTGGAAATCGCCTCTCTTCAGGAGAATCCGATCCCTCAATGGATCAAAGGTGATCCGGTCCGGGTTAAGCAGCTGATCACCAACCTGGTGGGCAATGCCATCAAATTCACCTCGGAGGGTATGATCCGCATCGTCTCCAGAGTGGTCGACCGCTATGACAATCTGATCTGGATCGAGATCGAAGTGGAAGATACCGGCATTGGGATTCCCGACGCAGCCAAGGAGCGTATTTTTGAAGCCTTTGCCCAAGCGGACTCCTCCACGACCCGTCGCTTCGGCGGCACCGGCCTGGGCCTGGCCCTCTGCAAGCGAATCGTCCAGGAGATGGGCGGCTCGCTCCGCCTGAGCTCCAAGGAACATCAAGGCAGCCGCTTTACCCTGTCCCTGCCCTTTGCCACCTCGGCCCTTCCAGACACTCCGTCGGAACTGGAGCAAAAGCTCCAGGGCGTTGTTGCCCAGGTGATTTCGCCTTGCGAGCTGGTCTGCCAAAGCCTGCATCAGCGCCTACAGCGTATGGGCCTTGATGTCACCAGCCATTCTTCTCTGGAGTCTCTACACCAGCAGCTGGAAGCCGGGCAAACGCCGGACTTTGTGTTTGTGGATATTACTGACACAGAAATGGCGCAACTGGAGGCTTTGGGACGAACTCTTAAAGCCAAGGGCTCCAAACTGATTTTGACCGGCTCCCACAGCCAGCGTTTTGCCTACATAGAAAGCATGCGAGATGCCTACCAGGGATTCCTGGTCAAACCGGTACGTCGCAAGTCCCTGGAAGCGCTGTTTTCGCTCTTCTATCCCGGCAGCGACAGCGCACTGTCTACGGACCGGGATAACCTGCAGACACAACGCCAGGAGCTGGCTGACCAGAAGTTTCGCCTGCTGGTCGTGGAGGACAATCTGGTGAACCAGAAAGTCGCCAAGGGGCGCCTCAACAAAATGGGACATGCGGTGGATCTGGCGGAAAATGGCGTTCAGGCCATTGCCCTGTTGGAACAGAACCAATATGACTTGATCTTCATGGACTGCCAGATGCCCGTTATGGACGGCTACCAGGCAGCCCAGATCATCCGCTCCCGGGGCCTGGCGCCCAACACGCCGATCATTGCCATGACCGCCCATGCCCTGCCCGGAGACCGGCAGCGCTGTTTGGAGTCCGGCATGGATGACTATCTGGCCAAACCCGTCACCCAGGAGGTGTTCATTTCGGTCCTGCATCACTGGCTGATTGCCCGCTCCCAGGAGTCCGCTCCATCCGAGGGTAACGGCGAGACCTAGCCCCCTCAAAGGGCAGGGTGAGCCATATCCGCCCACAAACGACCATCCCGAGCCAGTAGCAAGGTTGCTGAAGGCGGGCCCCAGGTGCCTGCGGTATAGGGTTCGGGCCGGGATTCGTTCTGCGTCCAAAACTCCAGCACCGGATCCAGCCATTCCCAGGCTGCCATCAACTCATCCTGGCGCACGAAGAGGGTTTGGTTGCCCTCGATCACATCCATTAACAACCGCTCGTAGGCATCGGGCGTCCGCTCGG
>JAJUGC010000190.1 GCA_029268325.1 Gammaproteobacteria bacterium
ACGTGGCGGCGATGACCCAGCTGCTGTTCGCCAGTGTGCACGAGACGTTGCGGGAGTGGCTGGGCGATCCACACGGGCTTTCAGTTCATGCCGCTCAAATGGCTCTTTCTAGATCTGGATATAGCCTACCTGGATTTGATTGTTGAGGATATTTCCCTGGAGGCCACCCTCGGCGTTCATCTAGTCGATCAGGTAGCGCTCACCTTTAGAATTCATGACCATTCGGACTGGGACTTTACCGCTTACGAGGCAGGACTAAGGTTACTTTTTTAGTCCCTATCAACGGAAAGCACGGCCCGTTATGCTAGTTCAGAACATAAAGGATGGCAGCCGTTTTCTAACACACCAAGATGAAGATAAGGGCGGATAATATCCGCCCTTTCTCAGACTTCCTTAGCCAAAGTACTAACCGGCTTGTCCATCTCTACAGATGCATCCGGTTCCTCTGTTTCATCCTTCTGCGGCTGTTTCTTGTGAGTCCACCTTTTGACTCTTTGAAACACCTGCTCCCCAAGCACCAGCATGCAGGGAGTGACCAAAAGTGTGAGGAAAGTTGCAAAGGTGAGCCCTCCTGCAATCGCACTGGAGAGTTCAGTCCACCACTGTGTGGATGGCGCATTAATGCCAATGGTAGGTGTCATCAGATCAACGTTGATCCCTAACACCATGGGCATCAAGCCCAGCACTGTGGTAATGGCGGTGAGCAGTACGGGACGCAGGCGCAACTTACCCGTTTCCAACGCGGCTTCGTAGGTGGCATATCCTTTGGCTTTCAATTCGTTATAGGTGTCAATCAGGATAATGTTGTTGTTTACCACAATTCCGGCCAGGGCAATCGTGCCCAGCCCCACCATCACCACTCCAAATGGCCGCCCTGTCACCAGAAGCCCCAGCAAGATACCTGCAGTGGAAAATACAATCGCCGACAACACCAGCAGTGCCTGATAGATACTGTTGAACTGGATAATCAGCATGAGCGCCATAAGGGATACGGCCACCACAAATGCGCCACTCAAGAACTGCATGGCCTCCAGTTGATCCTCATCCTGACCAGCAAACTGAATCCGCACACCCGCGATGGGGTTTTCCATCAAGTTGGCCTTGAGAACTCGCAACCTTTCATCAACCTGCACACCAGGAGCCACATCCGCTTCCACCGTCAAAGTGCGGACTCCATCCACTCGATGCAGGGTTCCGGTCTTTTGCGCCGGGGTCAAGGTAGTGAAGTTGGAAATCGGAACCGGGCCTTGGGGCGTGGAAACCATCAAGCGCCCCAGAGTTTCCAATGACCGCTCTTCAAGGGGCAGCCGCAGGCGAATATCCACCTCCTCCTCTGCATCGTCCGGCCGGTAGTCTGCAATAAGCAGCCCGGTGGTCACCAGTTGCACCACATTGCCGACGGTGGTCACATTAACGCCATAGCGGGCGGCCTTTTCCCGATCGACCTCAAGACGCCATTCAATGCCCGGCAAGGGACGGTTGTCGGAGATATCGACGAGCCCGCCCAGATTCTCGAGCCGGGCGCGAAGCTCTGTCACCGCCCCATCCAGACGATCATGCTCGCCACTGACTTTCAACTTGATCGGCTTACCTGCAGTCGGCCCGCCCTCCTGTTTGCGAAACTCCAGCTTCAAGGGCATATCCGCCGTTCTTTGGCGCATTTCCTCTAAAATATCATCGGCTGGACGTCGCTCATGCCAGTCCACAAACTGGAACTGCAGAACACCAATGACATCTTCCGTCATGTCTCCCGTCGCCTGGGCAAATGACCGGGCGTAAATATCCTTCACCTCAGGCATGCCAAGCAATCGACTTTCAACCAGGCGGACCAGGCTGTCCTTCTCCCAAACCGACCGATCGCCCAGGGCATGAATGAGTACTTGGGCTGACTCCGGTTCCACTTCAGGAAAAAACTCCAAGCCATGGTTGAAGCGGGCATAGCCCACATAGGTGAGCATCATAAGAGCCAAGGTCATCACCAGGGTTTTACCCGGCACCTTAAGCACCCGGGCGAGAACTTTGCCGTACCAGATGGCGATTTTACTAGGTGCTTCTTCCTCTGTTTTAGCCGTAGGCTTGGGCGACTGCCTTCCAATGTAAACGCCCATCACAGGCATAAATATCAACGCCATAAACAGCGAGGCCAGGAGGCAGATGATCACGGTTGCCGGTAGGTATTTCATAAACTCACCGACGATACCGGGCCAGACCAGTAAAGGAATGAACACGGCAATAGTAGTCAATGTGGATGCAATAACCGGCCAGGACATACGTGAAGCCGCTTGAGCGAAGGCTTCACGTTTCGGAAGCCCTTCCCGCAAGTACCGATCGGATAGCTCCGCCACCACAATGGCGCCATCCACCAAAAGTCCGGCAACCAGAATAAGGCTAAATAGCACCACAATATTGAGCGTGAAACCAATAGCCTGGATGACCAATAAACCAGTCAGGAAAGCACCGGGAATTGTTAGCCCAACCAGTAAAGCCGGCCGTGGACCCATCACCGCAACGATGACGATGACAACGAGTACAACTGCAAACAGGACATTATTCAGCAAATCCCAGAGTATGTTCTGGATTTGCTCAGACTCATCGGTGATATAGGTTACTTCCAGCTCCTTGGGCCAAAAGAGTTGGCGTTGTTCCACAACCGACTTCACTTGGCTGATGGTATCAATGACATTCGCGCCAGCTCGTTTGGAGACTTCCAGCACAACGGCCGGATTACCATCGATACGGGCAAAGCCTAGGGGATCTTTGAAAGTGCGCTGGACAGTGGCTACATCGCCAAAGGTCACTACCTGCCCGTCCACAATTTTGATCGGCATCGTCAGGAGGTCGTCCAGCTCTTCGATGACACCCGGCACTTTGATCGCCATCCGTCCCGCGCCGGTATCGAGGTTGCCTGCCGCTACCAGTCGGTTATTGCTACTTACAAGGCTGAATAGCTGGGCGTAGTCAATCCCGTAGCGTTCGAGCACTTGCTGGTCGGCCACTAATTCCAGCAAGTCTTCCCGGTCGCCGCCGATCTCCACTTCGAGAACATCCGCTATGCCTTCGATTTCCCGCTTTAGGTCACGGGCAATGCGGACCAGCTCCATTTCCGACATAGGACCTGAAAGGCCCACGTTAATCACCGGAAACTGGGAAAAGTTGATTTCCAGAACCTTCGGCTCTTCGCTATCAGCCGGCAGTTTGGTCTTGGCTGTATCCACTTTGTCCCGAACATCGGCCAAGGCAATATCCGGATTAAAGCCGGCACGAAACTCGAGGGTGATCGAGCCATAACCTTCTGCGCCAATGCTGCGCATTTCCTTTAACCCATCCAGGCTGCGAAGCTCCTGTTCCAAAGGGCGGATCAGCAGACGCTCGGCATCTTCTGGTGAAATGCCTTCATGGGTCACGGATACATAAATGACCGGGATGGTAATATCCGGGTTGGATTCCTTGGGTAGGGAGTTGAACGCTACAATGCCCCCAACCCACAACATGAGAAGCAACGTCAGGCTGGCCCGCGACCGGTTAATGGCCGTGCGGATAATCTTATCCATTGTTGCCGTCCCCCGCGGTTAGCGAGGTTTCTTCCACGGCTTCCACTTTGGTTCCAGGGACCACAAAGCCACGCCCCATAGTAATGATACGAACCTGCTCGGGAAGGCCAGTAACCCAAATGGCATCAGGCGTGATTCGCACCCGCTCCACAGGGGTTTGTACAACCCGGTCATCCTCGCCCACATGCTCGACGCTTAGCCGGCCCTGTCGATCCAAGCTTAATAAAGCTGGAGAAATCCCATGGGCAATCACTTCGCCCAGCTCAATGGCCAAAGTTGCTGTCGCTCCTGCGAGCCGAAGTCGATCCGGGTTATCCAGCGCCGCCTCGATACGATAGCTTCGGGTACTGACATCTGCCCGGGCAGAAATGAAGGTCAACTCCCCTTCCAACTGCTGACCACTGAGCAACCTTGCGGTTACTCTTTGACCAATGCGCAACGCGGACACCTGTTGTTGGGGTACCTGGCCCACCATCTTTAGACGACTGTCGTCCACAATGCTGATGATCGGCGTGCCAGGCTGCACGGTTTGGCCGATTTCCACCGGAAGGGTTTCAACCACACCCGCGAAAGGAGCCTTGATGACCGTATCGTTCAAGGCCTGCTTTAGCTTGGCCAGCTCGGCTTGGGCTTGGGCCAGGGCTGCCTCCTTGGCTTTGAGGTCTGTATCCGCAGCCAGATTCCGTTGGGCCAGGGACTTAGCGGCTTTTAACTGACTTTCAGCCAAAACAACTTCGGCTTCGGCCTTGCGAACTTGGGAGGGCCGGTCTTCTTCAGAGAGAAATACCAAAGGTTGCCCCTCTTCCACCCTTTGACCTTTGCTGACAGGAAGCCTTTCAACCACCCCATTGACCCGCGCGGCAATCTCTACCTCGCGCCAGGCTTCCAACTGCCCCTGGATGGGCAGCTGGCGAAGAACGGATTCCGACACCCCATAGCGGAAAGCCACGCGCATCACGCCTTCCTCGGCGCTCTTTGCCTCGGACTCCGGTGCCTCAGCTTTAAGCTGCTGAACGTTTCCTGTCGCCAACCACAGGGTCATCACAATAACGACCCCTAACGCCAGCCAATAGGTCGAAAACTTATCCTTCATAAAGTGTCATCCGCGCCAGCTATGGCATTCCATAGACATAAGAGTGAGTTTTTCTTGTTGTAACGGGACATTCAAGGCTACGCCTCATGTCCTTTTTGTAACAGGAGGCTAATTATCCATCATAAGGGAGGCTTAGGACATCGAATGGACGCACAAACGGCAGTTTCTGAACGCCGGGCGGCGAGCTTTAAAATTTCGATCAAGCTGCCAACCACATTCCTGTCTTCAGGTGCCAGTTTCACTGCACACTGGGCCGCTTCAACAGCCTGCTGTCCACAACCTTGCCCTGCCAGTGCATACGCCAGATTGTTCCAGCCCGCGGCCAGGTTGGGCTCCACTTCCGTCAACTGTAAAAACGCTCCGACTGCAGTATCGTAATCCTCTATCGCATAGGAAGTATTGCCCAGCCCCATCAGCCCTAAGGAATTTGCCGGCCAGCGTTCCAAACCGGCTTCGAAGGCAAGCCTGGCTTCTGCCACATGCCCGAGGCTTTCCAGTTCCTGGGCTGCTTTAAAGAAAGGTAATGGCGCTGCGGTTTCCGGCAACTGGTTTGGGGGTAACACGACAATGGCCCAGTGATCACTTCGGGCCCAGGTTCTTTCAAAAACCTTAAAAGTGGTTACCAGCCTTTTGGTGATCCCGGAGCGTAAAATCAGCTCTTCCCGGTGC
>JAJUGC010000191.1 GCA_029268325.1 Gammaproteobacteria bacterium
AGCAGCATGTTGGGTACAGGTGCGCTGTCCACCTTGGTGGAGAGCCCGCAGTCCCGGTTGTCGAAACGAACCACCCGATAGCCTTGTTCGACCAGGGTCCGGCAGAAGTCATCCGGCCAGGCGATCAGCTGCATGCCCAGGCCCATGATCAGCAAGACAGTGGGGTTTGCAGGATCTCCCCAGGACTCATAGGCCAGTTGCAGGCCATTGGCGTAGGCCAGAGAGGTGGTGGGTGTCGGTTCAATTGGTTGGTTCGCGGACATGATCAAGCCTGTGTTCGTGGTGTGGATGAATCCAGGCGGGAGACGGAGCGCCCGGCGCCCGCCACCCAGCCTGAACGCCTATTACATGACCCGGCGGGAAAAGGTGGTAACCAGCCGCTGATAAGTCGTTGGCAGCAGACGTTGCACCAAATCCAGCAGGCGGGCATCGTTGCCCACCAGGATCCGGCGCTCGTTTTTCTGAACCCCTTTCAGAATGATTTCAGCCGCTTTTTCCGGCGGCATGCTCAACATCTTCTCAAAAGAACGGCGGCTGCGTTCCAGGTCTTTCACACCCAGGGAGCTCATGCTGTCATGGACCCGGGCGTCGCGGGCAATGTTGGTGCGGATGCCGCCGGGGTGCACACTGGTGGCGCTGACGGGGGCTCCGCTCAGCTCCAGCTCCTGGCGCAGGGACTCGGTATAGCCGCGCACGGCGAACTTGCTGGCATTGTAGGTGCTCTGGGCGGGAATACTGATCAGACCGAACAGGCTGGAGATGTTGATCACATGGCCTTCACCGGAGGCCTTCAGATGGGGGAGAAAGGCCTTGGTGCCATGAACCACGCCCCAGAAGTTGATCCCCATGATCCACTCGAAGTCCTTGTAGTCGGTGCCTTCCACGGAAGCGCTGTGGGCGACACCGGCATTGTTGAAAATCATATTGCACTTGCCGTGGTCCTTGACCACTTGGTCGGCCCAGGCATGAACCGCCTCCCGGTCCGAGACATCGACCCGGGCGGTGGTGACTTTGACGCCATAGGCTTCGGCCTGCTTTGCCGTTTCCTTGAGTCCGGTTTCGTTGACGTCACTGAGAGCCAGATGGCAATGGCGCTTGGCCAGGGCCAGGGCGAGAGCGCGACCAATGCCGGAGCCGGCTCCTGTGATGGCGGCAACTTTGTCGGTGAATGATTTCATGATGGTTTCCCTCGGTTGTTATTGGCGTGCAGGCACGAATGTGTCAATCCTGTCTATGTGAAATCAAGTGATGTCACTATGTGTTTGACATTGGCTGATGTCAAGATGGAACTGCCCGGCAATGATAATTTTGAGACCAAATCCGCTAGGCGCCACTTCTGAATTTTGGACAAGAGCGGGCCACTGAAAAGAGCGCATTAGGCTGCTCGATAATGAGGCAGGTCCACCCTAGCATAGAAAAGACCGGCTTGAGTCACGCACTTGGGAGTCAAGATGTTCGTGACCGGGCCATCTGTTGGGATCTGTTCATACAAAGGAGAATCCCCATGCCCTATCAGTCCATTGCGGATTTGCCGGAAGCCTTGGTGCAGGGTTATGACGAAATGCAGCGCCGAGCCTTTCTCGACGCCTACAACCGAGCTTATGAAAAATATAGCCATGATGAGGCAACAGCCCTGGCCAGTGCTCACCAGGCGGCCCAGAAAGCACGAAAAAAGCCGGAAGAGTATCGGAAAGGCACCATGGCCAAGAACCGGGCCATGCATCAGCCCCATTAGTTGGCCGACGGAAAGATCAGAAGGTGTGCCGTGTAATCGAGGGTAAAGAGGGAGATGGAGCTATAAGGAGGGAATGCCATAAAAGCTTCACCCGGCTTGAGTAGAGTGACTCAGGCCGGGTGAAGGGTAGGGTGGAAATTAACCCACTGTAGTCCAGACCACGCTGACGAGGCCGTAGGCTACCAGGGTGATCACGACAATGCCTGCAAGGTTGAGCGCAAAGCCTGCCTTGATCATGGACGAGATCTTCATATGACCGGTACCGAACACGATAGCGTTGGGCGGTGTGGCCACGGGCATCATGAAGGCACAGCTAGCGGCTAAAGCAGCCGGAACCGTGAACAGCAGGGGGGGAACGTCCTGAGAGACGGCCAGGGCACCCAGCAGCGGCAAAAAGGCGGCGGCTGTGGCGGTGTTGCTGGTCACCTCGGTCAGGAAGATGATGACCGCGACGACAATGCAGATAATGAGGATGATGGGCAAAATACTAAAGGCCCCCAAACTTTCGGCAATCCATACGGCTAGGCCGGAGCTTTTCACAATGCCCGCCATGGAAAGACCGCCGCCGAACAGCAGCAGAACACCCCAGGGAATACCTTGGGCATGATCCCAGGACATGGCGAAGGTGCGGGTCTTACGGTCCACGGGAATCAGGAACAGAGCCAAGGCGGCTGCAATGGCAATAACGGTATCATTCAGCCAGGGAATCATTTTATGCAACAGGGGCTGGAATACCCAGGCTACTGCAGCCAGGAGGAAGACAACGCCAACGGTCTTTTCTCCACGGCTCAAAGGCCCGAGTTTTTCCAGCTCTTCGCGCAGATAGGAGGTTCCTTGACCTGAGAGCTCTGCACTAAAGCCCTTGCGGGTCAGCCACCACCAGGTGAAGACCATCATGGAAATGGTGATGGGCAGACCAACCAACATCCACTTGCCAAAGCCAAGCTCGATGCCATGGGTGTTATTGAGATAGCCGGCCAGCAGCGCGTTGGGAGGCGTGCCAATCAGGGTCGCGATGCCGCCCAGGCTTGCTGCATAGGCAATAGCCAGCAACAGCGCGGTAGCATAGCGTTCGGTTTCGACTTTGTTGTCGGATTGGATCATTGAGATGATGGAGAGGCCGATGGGCAGCATCATGATGGAGGTGGCAGTGTTACTTACCCACATACTGATGAAGCCAGTTGCCAGCATGAAACCGCCAATTTGATGGGTCGGTTTGGGACCCACCGCCAGCAAGGTCATCAGGGCGATCCGCTTGTGCAGATTCCAGCGCTGCATGGCCAGGCCGATCACAAAACCGCCCAGAAACAGGAAGATCACCGGATCGGCAAAGGGAGCCGTGGCTTCTTTGACTGTGCCCAGTCCCAAGGCCGGAACCAGGATGACGGGTAACAGGGAGGTTGCCGGAATGGGGATTGCTTCGGTTGACCACCAGGTGGCCATCAACAGGGTCAGGCCAACAGCCAGCCAGGCGGCTTGGGGCATACCGCCGGGTGGGTCGGTCAGGAGGGTGATCAGCAGAAATACGGGTCCCAGGAAATAGCCAATCCATGCGGCGTGATTAATGGTGCTCGCTGCTTCCGCTTTATGTTGCGGGTCGGTCATGTTAGGCCTCTTTCTTTCGCGGCAGTAAAGTCTATCAGTAAAACCCGATCATCTTGCCGTAAAACCCTCATGATGGAATTGGACTTTAGTCGTATTTTGATGAAGAGGCGAACGGCTACCAACTGTGCCGGGCATTTTTTATGGAGTCCAAGTACCCGGCTCCAGCTGATAATAGATTTGCAATTGCTCGTACAGAAGTGGGTGCAGGCTACGCAATTCCTTCGGCCGGGTAAAGAAGGCCTCGGTGGCTACCGCAAAAAACTCTGCCGGATCCTCGGCGCCGTACTCATCAAGCACAATCGGCTGAGCCAGCGCCACCTGGTGCCTGAGTTGCTGAAACTCCTGCTCGAAGACCTGGCTCCACTCCCGGGGGGAATGTTCCGGCATGAGTTCTGGAAAACCGTCCGCCGGTCCGTTGACTTGGTCCAGCTGATGGGAAAACTCGTGTAGGCAGATATTGGTGCCGGACTGTTCGGCCCGGGAGTCCTGAATGACGTCGATCCAGGAAAGAATAACCCGTCCCTCATGCCAGGATTCCCCCAGGCGTTCGCTGGCCTGCAGGCTCAGCACGCCGTCCTCGTCATAATGGGTTTCTTCGTGGGTCCGATAAACACTGGGGTAGACCAGAATCGAGCGCAGCCGGTCGTAATGGTGGATGCCGCGTCCCAGCACCAGCAGGCAGGCATGGGCGGCAATGATGACCCGCATGGCGTCGGTGACGCGCAGCCCATCGCAGCCATAAAAACGCTTTTCATCCAGGAAAATCAGAATCAGGGGATGCAGACGCTCCTTGAGTTCCGGCGGCAGGAGCCGGTACAGGTGCATGTTGCGTTCTAACAGGGTTTTCCAGGAGGGGGGAAAGGGCCGGGAAGCAACCTTTTGTCGCCGTAGCGGGCGGTGTATAAACAGGTAGTACACAACGCCAGCCACGAACAGGGCGGCCAAGCAAAATCCCAGGAAGAGCATGGATTTCCCAATAATAGAATCTATTCCATTCGGGCCCTAAGGCTGTGGGCTCAATGCTGGTGGAAGCAGGCGCCAGCAGCTATTCCACAGCTTGCAGGCTCGGCAGCCAGGGTAGGTCGGTCACCCCATACTCGTATCCGAGCCTGCTGAGCAAGGCAGTGATCTGGCCACGATGATGAGTCTGGTGGTTGAACAAGTGTACCGCGAGAACCCAGGCCGGCAAAGTGCGGGTCTGGCCATCTGTGAGGCTGACAAAAGAAAAGGGACTTTTCAGCCACTTGATCGTCAGCTCGTCGACCCATTGCTGGATTTCCCGGTCCGTATGTTCCCGTGCCTGGCGCAGTTCGTCGAAGTCCTGGTACAGGATGTTCTGGTCGGCGAGTTCCCCAAGCGGCTGATTCCGAAAGCGGGCCAGCCAGACCCGGTCGCTCCAGAGGATATGATTGAGGGTGGCATGGATGGATTTGAAGGTGGCGCCCAGATCTTCTCGTCGCCGCTCATCGGGAATTTCCGAGGCGATGGAAAGAATCTTGATGTTCATCCAGTAGTTATAGTCAGCCATGACTTTGTAGTATCTCAGGTCTTGCATGCATCCTCCGTTGCAATTGACCGGGGCATCCCGGTGCTAACAAAAGCACCTCGATTTGGTAGGGGCAGACCTGCGTGTCTGCCCCAAGGTCCATGCCCACGCCTTCTGGGCTGTCAGGCTTCTTCCGTCGGCCTCTAGCTCATTATGAGCCCCGCCATCTTCCTTCTAAAGTCGAGAGTCTGAAGAGGCGAGATCAGGCTAGAGCTTCAACCCAATATTCGACCCGCAGACGATGTGTTTCACCGGGCGCCAGAGTCAGGCAATTGTCCATCACATTGGCCGTTTCAATACAGAGCATGCGCTGCCAGGCGTCGTCGGCAAACTCGGAGAGCCGCCGGGATTTCTCCACCCAGGGGTTCCAAACC